>WHTL01000417.1 GCA_009377735.1 Acidimicrobiia bacterium | reverse complement strand
GTCACTCTCGAAACTTACGTTTCAAGAGGCGTCGCTCGACTTGCATGCATTAGGCACCCGCCAGCGTTCGTCCTGAGCCAGGATCAAACTCTCCAACGTACATTCATTGCCGGTCGAGACCGGCGAAATCATGTCGAACTTCGAGCTTGAACTCATTTGACGAGTTTGAAGACATGGTCGTGTCCGAAGACACTTCCATGATCCAAACCTTACTTATCGACCACACCTCGGCGTCGAAGAGCCGTGGTGGGCCTTTTGCTGACTTTTGTCACGCTGTTCAGTTGTCAAGGAGCCCAGTCTGACATGCCCAACCGAGTCGGCTGAACAAACATCATCGTAAGCGCTCGCACAAGCCGGACCCAAATCCGAGGCCGTTGCCCCCGATTCCGGCCCAGTCGTCGAGCGAGATCGGTACTCGCAGAGCGCGGATCGCTCCTTGAGTTGGATTTCTAATGATACACCGGCCCACCCCTGGTGGCAAACCACCTTCATCACCCCACCATTTGGACCTCTACGAACCGCCAGGGCGTGTCTACCGCTTTGGAAATCCCGATACGAGGCGTGGCGATTATCTGGGGTTCACGGTCGGCAGCGACAAGATCAACCAAATCACCGAGAACAACACCATCATGCTCACCCCCGAGACCAAGTGCCTGGGCAAGCTTTCCCGGTCCGTCGGCAAGGTGATCCTTCCTTCCTCGACGTCGTCTCATCACCTCGACTCCGGCAACGGGGCGGCCGGCTCGCAACAAGATGGCCTCTCCCCTGCCCTCCTCCCCAGTCACCAGGTTGGCGCACCAGTGGACACCGTAGGAGCGATAAACATAGATGGTGCCGGCGGGGCCGAACATGGAGCGGTTTCGGTCGGTCATCCCCCCAAAGCTGTGGCTCGCCGGATCGGACTCCGCGTACGCCTCGACCTCGACGAGAACGACCGCAGTATGCAAGCCATCGATTCGAGTTTCGAGGGTGGCACCGACCAACCGCGGTGCGATCTCTTCCACTGGTCCTTCTAGGTTTGGCATGGTTGGGCATTCTCGCACAGAGTCCCGGTCCCACTGCGGATTGCTGTGGTTGCGGTTGCAGCCCAGCGTCAGGACCACACCGTGGCTTCCCGTTCGAAGGTCTCCCCGGACTGGACGGGCACCACACAGAAGATCAGGCCACCTGGATCGCGCATGATCACATATCCCTCGCGGACCTCGGCTATCTCGGCACCCAGGCCCTGGAGACGTTTCACCTCACTGTCAACCTCGTCGGTCTCGACATCGAGGTGGATGCGTGATTCGGTGCCCTCGCCCACCTGCTGCGTCTCGAACAACACAGAACCAACCCGACCCAACGATGTGTAGACCCCGTCCTCGTCGAGGTCAGGTGTCACCCCAACCACCTCAGACCAGAAGCGGGTTGCCCGATCGGATACCTCGGGCGGATGATCGATGAGCAGTACCCCAACGCGACTTCTATGCATCGGGCACAGGCTATCTGCCTTATGGGCATATAACCGATGAATTCAGCCCAATTGGTCCACCAGGATCGCCTTGAAGGAGTGGAGACGGTTCTCAGCCTGATCGAACACCACCGAACGGGGATGGTCCATCACTCCATCCGTCACCTCCTCGCCCCGATGCGCCGGAAGGCAATGCATGAAAATCGCATCCGGCTTGGCGAGAGCGAAGAGTTTCTCATTGACCTGAAACGGGGCGAAGTGGCGTCGTCTCAGATCCTGCTCCGACTCCTGCCCCATCGACGCCCAGACATCTGTATAAACGACATCCGCACCGCTTACGGCCTCCTCGGGGTCGTCGGTTACGGTCACGCTCCCTGTTCGCTCCCCTGCCAGTTTGGTTAGGTCTGGGTTTGGTTCGTAGCCAGAAGGGCAACCCACCACCACATCTGCCCCCAGCGCCGTCCCCGCCAGCATGAGGGAGTGACAAACATTGTTCCCATCACCCAGGAAGGCGATTCGGGTTTCAGGGAGTGGGCGATGCTCGGCGATGGTCTGCATATCGGCCACGGCTTGGCAGGGATGCTCCAGATCGGAGAGCAGATTTACCACGGGTACGTCGGTCTCGTTGTCGATTGCCACCAGGTCGGAGTGATCGTGGACCCGCATTGCAAGAAGGTCCAGATATCGATCGAGCACCCTCCCCACGTCGGCAGCCGACTCCCTGGTCCCCATCCCGGCGGTGTCGTCCCTAATTGCCAGGGGGTGGGCACCGAGTTGGATGGCCGCCACTTCACAGGACACCCAGGTCCGCAGACTCTGCTTGGCAAAGAAGAGCCCGATGGCCTGTCCCTGCAGCAAAGTGCTGTTGAGGGTGGGGTCGCCCTTCATCGCGACCGCCGACTCGACAAGCGATCCGAGACCATCGCCATTCATGTCGGCCATTCCGAGGAGGCTCATGTAGCGGTCACTCGCCACCCCGGGGTGTCGCACCCGCGGTTCGGGCGGCGTCGATCATCGCTTGTCGGACTGGGGTGATTTCATCTGCGGCGAGAGTCCTGTCGTCTGCTCGCAGGCGGTATCTGATGGCCAATGCCTTTCGCCCCTCTCCGAGGGTTCCGCCGGTGAAAGCATCAAAGGGATGGGCCGTTTCCAATAGCTGGCCACCTGCTTCG
>WHTL01000167.1 GCA_009377735.1 Acidimicrobiia bacterium | reverse complement strand
GTCAGCTCATCGTCATCGAATCGGGGGATGGCAAAACGCCATGAGATCCGGTTGGCCACCATGAGGTTCCCTCCAACCACCGCAAAAGCAAAGAGCGCACCACCCGCACCGAGAATTATCGACGATCCCCACCTCTTCACCCATACCCCCGAGAGCTCCATCGAGCCGAACCAGAGGTACTCGGTCCACACCGCCGCAGCGATTGCGATCAGGATCAGGAGACCGACAACCAGAGCTACATAGGGGCCTAGTCGCCGACTGCCGCGAGTGTTCCCGCTCGGGCCCTGCGTTGATTCACGTACAAACACTGTGCGGATTGTAAGGAGGGCGGTGGGACTGGCGGGAAACGAAGTGTTTCTGGGGGCCTCTGGCCACCAGACCCCCACGGCTGCCTCACACGGTCGTGTCGCGTAGTCTGGGCCGTCCGAACTCACCTCCGCGTCTCGATGCCTGTCTGTCGGGTTGGCGTGAGCTCTTGGGTTCAGGGTGTTCGCATTCGAGGTCTCCCCCAGCTTGATGATCGATCTTCATTGGAGTGTCGCCTGTCAGGCTTGGGCGAGTTCCTCTGGCCCTGATACTGGTCGTGGCCAGTTACAGGAAAGGCTCGATGCGTCAGCGTGGGACAGCCTCACCCGGTCCCAAAAGTTCAGTTCCCCCACTCGGCGGACGCGGGTCGGAGGGCAACTCGCGAGACGATCGGGTCGCCGTACGAACCGTCAGACGGTTACCACGCCTATTACGCATTCGCAGGCGGCGTGGACAGGGGGAAGGGGTGAGGTCACCGGGATCGTGTCTTGTTTCTCACGGCAGAGGGCACATCCCGATCCGGCGACCAGCCAGCGTGGTTGGTGACCTTCGATGGAGACCACGGATGCCAGGATTCCTCGGTGGAACGCCTCGTGGGCGAGGCTTCTCACGCGACGCTCGGCCTCATCTGTTCGCCAGGCTCTCAGCACGCGGGACACAGCCGACGACCGTCCACGCTCTGCCTTGACTCCCACCAAGGAGGAGTCGATGTCGTCCACCAGACCGGATACGAAGCGGGTGCTGGGGTCCCGGTCCGTGATCTGGGGTCGGGCCACACTGACTCCGGTCCACTCCAAGACGGCGGTGTGACCGGCGGCGAAACCCTCCGAGACCAGGATCTTGAGCGATGGTCTAACCTCTTCGGCCAATTCCTCGGCATCCGGCTCCCATTCGGTTTCGACGGCAAGCTCCACCGAATCGTTCTGGATGTCTGCCAGTTGGCGCTTGAGGCCACGGAGACAACGATTGGTGACAGGAAGTAGGAGACGCTCGCGGATCTCGAACGGCTCCCCCAACAACCCCTCGATCGGCTCGAAGTCGATCCCTTCGTCCTCGTCGGTGGTGAGGTCCGGAAGCGGATACACGGTGGTGCCGGACGGCTCCGGGGCGGTCACCGTCTCGACGGGCGCGGGTCTCTCCGCAGGGTCCTCGCCTCGGAGACTGGCGAAAAGACTGCCGATCTCCTCCCGACGCGCCGCGGGTGGTATCTCGGCTACAGGATCTGCTGCCTCTTCCTCCGCACTGTCCTCGGGCTCAGCTGCCTCTTCCTCCGCAGTGTCCGCATCTGCCGTGTCCTCATCTGCCGTGTCCTCTTCGACGGTGCCCGCCGGCTCTAGCTCGGGTTCTGTGACGTTCGGCTCTTCCTTCGTCTTCTCGTCTTCAGAGTCTTTCTGCTCTGTAGGCTCTACCTCATCGTCGGGCGATTCAATCGGTTCGTCTGTTCGCTCTTCGGTGGTGTCGTCAGCGTCGTCGGACTCTTCCTCGTCGGAGGGGTGGTCGCGTCCGATGACACGTACGGTGGGTGCACCCCACCCACCGGGGGGTGCACCGGGCGGATAGAGTGGCTTACCCAAAAGCGGCTCACCCGTTTCGGGGGTCTCCTCCCCAACAGGGCGGGGGGTGGGGACCTCGATGTCGTCGGGGTCAGCCATGTGTTTGGGGACGTTCCGGGCCTCCTCCGCGGCCACGCTTCGGATCTGGATCGCCTCCTCCTCGGCACGACGCACAATGGCCGCGGCGTCTGTGGTCGCCCGAGTTCGCATGGCGTTAGCAACCTCACGGGCGGAATCGAGTATCTCTCCGACATCACGACGCACCGCCTCGACCTCCTCCTCCAGGGGGTCAGGCGCCGGTGTGTTCCGGAGCTCATCGCGCTCGGCGATCAGGGCTTCCATTGCCTCGGCGATCCCGTTGAGTTGAGCCGAGACCTGGGCAGGGTTAAAGCCCCGGAACACCGATTTGAAGGTGAGGCGCTTAACCTCGTCAGGGGTCATCGGATCTGGCATGTCCAGCCGAAGATAGACGGTTGCAGCACCAAACGGACGGCATTCCCGAGATAACACCGCGGCCGGGATTCCCGGATCGCCCCTGCCCGTTTCGAACCGGGTACACCTTTCGCATCACCAACGGTCCCCAGTCGAAGACAGCTGCCGTGCAGATGCCGTGGTGGTGGGTGGAAAGCAGTGTCCCGGTACAGCGAAATATCCCACCAACTCGGATCCAGGTGAGACAACAACTCGCGAAACCACCGAACCCGAACACGAACGACAACCCGACAGACTGAACTCGGAAACGGGAAACTGAGATCGGACGGCCCCGACCACGCGAGATGTGAGGCAGAGGCAGCCGTGGGGGGTCTGGGGGGAGAGAGATCACACCGAGTTAGCTGGAACTCGCGAAACATGAGGAATCATCCCCGAAGTGCGCTGCTAACCGGTGGCGGAGACAACGGCCGTGTTTGCTCGATCGGGTATAGGGATACGGGCGTCACTGGATGATTGCCAGTGCTAGCGATGCGGTCGATAGCGCTAGGTAAGCCCCGGGGAAGGCGATGTTGTAGAGGACATGAGCACGAAGGTGTGCAGTAACCGCGCCGATGAAAAACAGCACCAGCCCGAGCGCTGCAGCTATACCCAAGGGGCGGAACCCGACGAGCCCACCGATCAGGCCGATGGCACCGGCAAGTTTCAGGGTCGCCAGCTTCGGCATCCAGGAACGGGGCGCGCCGACCTCGTCCATGTTTCCAGCCACGAAGCTCGCGCGGGCAAATCCGGCTAGCGCGATGCCGGCGGTGATGATGGCGGTGATAGCGGTAACAGTGATGTAGGCAGTGTTCATTGGGCTCCTAATCTGATTGGGTCGAGGTGATTCGCTACCTATCTGACGTCCTCTATGTGTGAAAGGTGACCATGCACACTGACCTCGCCGATCACTTCGAAGCAGCCAGGTCGCACCTGCGCTCCGTCGCATTCCACCTGCTCGGCTCGGTCGACGACGCCGACGACGCCGTCCAGGGGACTTGGGTGAAGGCCAGCCGGGCGGACTGGCGGGCCATCCAGAACCTGACTGGCTGGTTGACCACCATTACGGTCCACGAGTCGATAGACCAGTTGCGCGCACGAAGGCGACGCAACGAGGTTCCACTCAACCATGACGGCGACCCACCAGCCGCGGCGCACATCTCATGGGCACCGGCCGCCGAAGAGGAGGTTTTACGGACGGACACTGTGAGCCGTGCCCTGCTGGTCGTTCTTGACCGTCTATCGCCGGCTCAGCGCGTCGCGTTCGTACTGCACGACGTGTTTGCGATGCCCTTCGATGAGATCGCCGTCTTGTTGGACCGCTCACCGGTGGCCACCAAGAAGCTCGCGAGCAGGGCCCGCCACCGACTGCGCGCAGATCCAGACACAGAGCCCACCCCAAACAGAGGCCACCTGCGCGTCGTTGAGGCGTTCCTAGCGGCCGTCCAGGGCGGAGACATCTCAGCAATGCTGGAGCTTCTCGCCCCTGACGTCGTACGGCGAGTCGACCGAATCCTCGTCCCTGACAGCGTCCCCGCCGAGAGGCGCGGCCGGGATGATGTCGCCGAAGAATCGCGAGCGTTCATCGGCCGAGCGCGTTCTGGAGCCGTGGTCCTGGTCGACGGCATGCCAGGGATCGCGATCGCACCGCGCGGGCGGCTCCGTGCGGTGCTGCGCATCGAAGTCCGCGAAGACGCCCTGGTCCACGAGATCGACATCATCGGAGACCCCGACAGGCTTGATCACCTCGTCCTCACACTCTCCGCCTGACTTATGGGATCTCGAGGTGTCCAGCACCAGGACCGCGGACGCATGCCTCGAAGCTTTCAATGCCACGGTTGATCACGTTTGCGTCATTACAAACCTTTAGGCCGAATCCACGACGCTCCCATACCGTTTTCACCCACTGGTTCTGTGCAGGTGCCGTGGTGATGGGTGGGAAGCCGTAACTCGCAGCAAGCGAAACTCCCCACCAACTCGCATGAGGTGAGACACAAACCGAGAAGACGCCGAACCCGACAGACAGAACTCGGACACGGGAAGTTGAGGTCGGACGGCCCCGCCCACGAGACCAGGGCACGAGGCAGCCGTGGGGGGTCAGTCGGGGCTCGTAGCTGCCTGCGTCGGGGGTAGGGCGGCCAGGTAGTCGAGGGCGTCGTCGATGGTGTCGACCGGCACCAGCTTTATGTCGACGCTGGCCGTCTCGGCTTCCTCGAGGTTGCCTCGAGGGACGATGACGAACTCGGCACCAACCTCCTTGGCGGCCACCACCTTCTGACGGATGCCGCCGATGGTCCCAACGTTGCCGTCGAGATCTAGGGTTCCGGTACCAGCGACGGTGTGGCCATTGACCATGTTGCCGGGTGAGAGAAGATCCATGATTGCGATGGCGTTCATCAAACCTGCCGACGTGCCCCCCACCTTGTCGGTTTCGATATCGATATCGAGCGGAGGATCCACCATCTCCTGGACGGTGATCCCGAGCATGGCCGCCGACGGGTCATCCTCTCGGGAGGTGAGCTCGACCTTGGCATCGATGGTCTCGTCGTCGCGCATGATCTCGAGTTTGAGGGTGTCACCGGGCTGACGACCGGCGATGTACTCAACGAGGTCATCGGCGCGTTGCAGCGTGGTGTCCTCAACACCGAGGATCACATCACCAGGGTCGAGGTCGGAGTCGGCCGGCACATCCTCGAGGATGCCCGACACCACGATCTCTGCATCGTCGAGCTCATATCCCAGTCGATCGAGCGCCACCACGATGGAGGTGTGAACCGAGACATCCATCGACTGCAGGTTCCGGGTCCGGTACTCCTCAGCGGTCTCACCCGGCCGACGGACAGACGACAACGAGATGAGGTCCGCCCGGGGCGAGATGCCGTAACCGATCGCCTCGAGCAGGGAGAGACGGTTCGTCCCGGCGACGGTGAGCACGAGATGGTCGCCCGTCGGGGGATAGACCTCAACGTCGGGACCCACCTCGACCTGATCGATGACGTCATAGATGGGGCCCGGTAGCCAGGCGACAACCGGCACTGTGATGAAGGCCGCGGCGACGGTGGCGCACACCAGGAACGCCACCACCAAAAGCCATATGCGGAGGCGGGATGACCGTTTAGGGGAAGAACTCGACATCGATATGGATGATGGTAATGGTCCCGTGAAACCTGACGGCATCAGCGAATAGGCCCGGTCTTGTATCAGGTCTCGCCCAGGTAGGCCCTGATCACCTCCGGGTCGTTCTGCACCTCCGCGGGCGCGCCTTCGGAGATCTTGACACCGAAATCCACCACCATGACCCGATCGGCGATATCCATCACCAGACCCATGTCATGTTCCACCAGAATCATGGCGATCCCCAACTCGTCACGGATATCGAGGATGAATCGAGCCATATCCTCCGTCTCTTCGAGATTCATCCCGGCCACCGGCTCGTCGAGGAGGAGGAGCTCGGGGTCCATCGCAAGTGCCCGTCCCAGTTCGACCCGCTTTTGGATTCCGTACGGCAGCATCCCCACCGGGTGTTTGCGCCAGCGCTCGATCTCCAGAAAGTCGATGATGTCCTCCACGACTTCGCGGTTCTCGAACTCGTCGCGGCGGCCCTTACCGAGCCAAAGTGCACCCTGCCACCATTTCTGGTCCATGCGTATATGACGACCCGTGAGGATGTTGTCGACGACGTTCAT
Source organism: Acidimicrobiia bacterium (assembly GCA_009377735.1). Classification (GTDB taxonomy): domain Bacteria; phylum Actinomycetota; class Acidimicrobiia; order Spongiisociales; family ZC4RG35; genus WHTL01. Next base: position 2,407 of record WHTL01000167.1, on the reverse strand, counting down.
GTGGGAGAACAGGGCAATGTTCTGAAAGGTGCGAGCGATCCCCCGCTCTGCGGTCTGGTTGGGTTTCAGACCCATGATGCTCTCTCCCTTCCAGAGGATGTCGCCCTCCTGTGGGTGATACACCTGATTGAGACAATTGAAGATCGAGGTCTTTCCGGCACCGTTTGGCCCGATGATGGCAAACAACTCGCCGTGGTCGACGTGAAAGGAAACACCACCGATAGCGGTCACCCCACCAAAGCTGAGACGCAGCCCGCTGGCATCGACCAGACGCCCGTAGTCGGGACCACCGGTCGAAGGTTCGTGGGCCCGGGTGAGAAGACGGCTCACGAGAGCCAGCGCTTTCGTCGTTTGTAATGCTTGACATCCCGGAATGACCTTCGACCACCGTCCTCCCCACCACCGAGACCGAGGTAGAACTCCCTCACGTCGTCGTCGGCGAGGAGCTTCTCGGGTTTGCCGTCCATCACCAGCTTCCCGGTCTCCATAATGTATCCATAGTCTGCGATCGACAGGGCCATGGTGGCGTTCTGCTCGATGAGTAGAACCGAGGTGCCGGCATCGTTGATGTCGGTGATGATGTCGCGTACCTCCTGGACGAGCATGGGGGCCAGTCCCAGAGACGGCTCATCGAGGATGAGCAGCTTGGGTTCGGACATCATCGCCCTACCGATCGCCAGCATCTGCTGCTCCCCACCGGAAAGATACCCGGCTATCGACTTCCTTCGCTCTTCGAGACGAGGGAAGAGCTCGAACACTCGATCACGGATCTTCCCATTCCCCTTGCGAATATATCCACCCGCGGTCAAATTCTCGTCCACGGAGAGCTCGGCAAATATCCTCCGCGACTCCATCACCTGGCTGATACCCCGCTTTACACGGTGGGCGGGGTCTAGATGGCTGATCTCCGAACCGTTCCATGAGATCCGACCCTTTGTGATCTCGCCGTCGTGGATGTCGAGAAGACCCGTTATCGCCCTAAGCGTTGTGGTCTTGCCGGCACCGTTGGCGCCCAGCAGTGCCACCACCGATCCGTTGGGTACCTCCAGGGAGATTCCTCGGAGCACGAGGACCACGTCGTTGTAGACGACCTCAAGATTCTCTACCGAGAGCATTGACTCCTTTGGGATTAGCCCCATTTGGTGTGGTGGCGCCGAACCCACGACGCCACCACCAGATGATGAGCTTCTACTACTCGAGCGTGTAGCACGCCTCGGTGAAGTCGTAGTTGGCGGCTAGGTCAGAGGTGTAATTGGCAGCAACCACCTCCGAACCGGTCGCCCGCTCCGTGTTGGGCACGAAGATGTTGCCGGCCCGCTGCAGTTGGTCGTTGGGCTCGCCCGTGTATGACTCGTCGGGCGCCAATCCGTCGAAGGTGACGCTTTCCGACGACTTGGCGGCATCGAGAATCCCCTGCTGTGTCATGTCCCCGTTCTCGTAGGCACGGAGCAACGCCTCATGAAGGATCGTCGCCTCGACGACACCTTCGTTGTAATAGTCGGTTGGGGGTGCGTCACCCATCAATTCGGTGACCCGCTGAGCGCCCTCCGACTCCCCTGCCCACACATCTGTGTAGACATTCCCGACAAAGTCCCGGATAAGGCCATCACGGTCCTGTGCATCGACATCTGGCCCGACATGAGCCGGGCTCCACGACGGACCGGCACCCGTCCATGTCGCCTCCAGACCACCTTCGGTTGCCTGGTCGTACACCGTGAAGAACACCGACGGTGTGGCCGTGACGAAGACGATCTCGGGGTTGGACTCAGAGATACCGTTTGCCACCGCCGTCAGGGTGGAGGGGTCTGCCGGGTTGAGCTGTCCAGTGCCGTCATAGACGACCTCGAGCCCCAACTCCTCGGCAGCAATGGCTGCACCGGCGGCGGAGTCGAGACCGTAGTCGCCGGGAAGTGAGGCGATGGCAATGGTGCTTCCGCCTCGCTCCTCGCCGATATACCCCAGCAGGTTCATCGCCTCGATGCAGTAGGGAACACCGTGGTGCATCAGATTGGCGTTGATGGCGGGGTCGGTCCACCCCGAGTACCACGTGAGTGGTATGGCCAGGATTCCATCGGCCTGGAGTTGAGGGTTGATAGCGACCGTGTGTGGCGATCCGGTGGAGTGCCCGAACGCCGCCACCTGAGTCTTGAGCTCCTCATAGAACTGGACGTGGGCTGGGATCTCATACACCGTGTCCCGCACCTCCAGCTCCACCGTGAGCCCGTTGATCCCGCCGTTGGCGTTGACGTCGGCCCAGTATGCCTCCATCCCGGCGACGATGGCCGACACCAATGGTCCGAACGGCCCCGTGAGGTCGGAGAGCAGCCCGATGGTGATCGTTCCAGACTCCAGATCGACACCGACATCGGTGGCGAGGTCGCCTGCGGGCTCTTCGCCCCCGGCCGCG
>WHTL01000379.1 GCA_009377735.1 Acidimicrobiia bacterium | reverse complement strand
GTGGCTGTGAACCCAGGGTTCCCACGGTCGCTCAGCGACGTCCCCAGCCCTAAGTTCGCCTCTGCCCCGCCGTGCTGTGAACCCAGGGTTCCCACGGTCGCTCAGCGACGTCCCCAGCCCTAAGTTCGCCTCTGCCCCGCCGTGCTGTGAACCCAGGGTTCCCACGGTCGCTCAGCGACGTCCCGAGCACTAAGTTCGCCTCTGCCCCGACGTGGCTGTGATCTCGATATCCATACGGGCGCGCAACCACCCCTGGGACCGGAGACCGCGACTTCTCTAGACCCAGCGGAGCATGTCGTCCATGCTGCCGTTGCCCCGATGGCGGTCGATCCAGGTGAGACGTTTGAAAGTCTCCTCGACGTCATGGATGGTGATGTTGAAATCCTGGAACCCCGAAACGATTTGTTCGATCCCCAGTGGCACCGTCCATTGATAAGAGAATTCGGGGAAGGTTTCCAAGAAGGCCGAACCATCGACCTGGTAGTCGCGAATGTCGGGCTCACCACCGGGTTCGAAACGAACGGTGACACCTGCTGCCTCGGCGACCATCTCGGCTACCGCACCTACCTGGTGGTTCTCTCCCTCGGGGACGATGTTGAATGCCCTTCGGTCGACGAGGGAGCCGTCCGCCTCCATCAGTTGGATGGCGGCGGCGGAAATGTCCTCTACATGGACCAGCGGTCTCCACGGTGTGCCATCGCTCTTAACCAGAACAGCGCCCTTCCCCACCGCGTGACCGGCGAGGTTGTTCACAACCACGTCACACCGCAGTCTTGGGGACAGGCCAAAGGCAGTCGCGTTACGGAGATGTGTCACCGAGAAACCACCCCCCGCCAGCCCGTTGATACCCTGCTCCGCCTCAACCTTTGATGTCCCGTAGGGGGTGACGGGATTGAAGGCAGCGGACTCGTCGAGGAGCTCACCAGGCGCCCCCGCTCCATAAAGACTACAACTCGATGAGAAGACGAACCTGCCCACCCCCGCGCTCTTCGCCTTTTCGGCAAGGGCAACGGAGGCATCACGATTGATCGAGTAGGTGACTGACGAGTCGAGGTCGCCGATGGGGTCGTTGCAGATGGCCGCGAAATGGAGCACCGCGTCAAAGCCTTGAAGAGTTTCGACCGGAATGGTGCGGATGTCGCCGCTGATGAGCTCGATATCTGGCACCAACCCGAAGTCGGCGCCCTCGTACCAGCCAGCATCGAAACCGACGGCCTCGTGACCGCGGTCCGCCAGCATGCCCATGAGCACCGTCCCGATATAGCCGCGGGACCCGGTAACCAATACTTTCATCATCATCCTTCCAATACGATTCGCCGACAGTGGAATGCCTCGGCGTAGTCGGTTCTTGCCTCGATGCCACGAAGCCGTGGCAAAGACCTGAACGTGACCCGGTCGAACCAGGGCTTGGTCGCCTGGCTCGGGTAGTGTCGTTCCAGGTGATCCATCTTGGCGTCGATCTCCCGCTCCTCCAGCGGAACGTAGAAGCTCGGTCGGCCCAGGTCCCCGTCGTACTTGGGGATCTCGTACTCGAGATGAAGGTTGTCCCGGAACAGCTGGGCGGCTACCTCAGCAACGAGTCTGTGGTCCTGATGGGCGTCTCCAGCCCATGGCGAAAAGACGAGGTTGGGGGTGAAGCCGCTGGTGCTCTCTGCGATCGCGTCCTTCATCTCGGAAACGACTCCAGGCAGATGTCCATCTCTGAAACCGAGAACGAAGAGGTCATCCTCTTCGACCAGACCCTTGGAGCTCGCCTTGGTTTCCTGGGACCGAAGATCGTCGCCAGTGGCAACAACCCAAACCATTCGTCGGATCCGTCCCGAGTCATGGAGACGCTGCAACGTGCCCAGACTCCCGATCTCGATGTCGTCGGGATGTGCGCCGATGCAAAGGACGTCGAGACCCCCGACGGCAAAGCCCAAGGTTGCTATCACACCGGCACCGGGGGTCTGTCGTTGGCCCAGACCTGCCATGGAGGCGACCCTTCGGCGTGGAGCTTCTCCAGCCGCTGTCGGTCCTTGAAGGTGTCCATGGCCGTCCAGAACCCGTCGTACTTGTACCCGGTGAGCTGACCATCGGCGATGAGCTTGGGGAATCCGTCGGGAACGAGATCTTCTCCCGGGTTGAGATAGTCGAAGATCCTCGGGTCGGTCACGAAATACCCGCCGTTGATCCAGGTCTCGGAGTCGACGATGTGCTCCACACCCTTGATGGTGTCGCCCTCGGTCCGCATCACGTGGAAACTCGAAGTGGGCTTGGCTAGGAGGGCGGTGAGGACACTCCCGGAGTCACGATGGACGTCGATGACCTGGTTGAGATCGAGATCGGTGAGGCCATCACTGTAATTAACGAGGAACCTCTCCTCCCCTGCCAGATGGTCTTTTACCTGCAGGAGCCGATCGCCCACGGGATTGGAGAGACCGGTGTCGACGAAGGTTATCCGCCAATCCCGGATGTCCTGGGAGAGCAGTTCGACCTGGTCGCCGCCCGTAAGAACGAAGTCATTGGAGGTGGCTTCGGTGTATTTGAGGAAGTAATCCTTGATCACATCGGCCTTATACCCGAGGCAAAGGATGAAGTCGTTATGGCCAAAATGGGCGTAGTAACGCATCACATGCCACAACAGGGGGCGATAGCCGATCTCCACCATGGGCTTTGGAACGTTGCGTTCGTGATCCCACATGCGGGTTCCAAAACCGCCACAGAACAAGACGACCTTCATGCCGCTACCTCCCGTGCGTGGGTGGGAATGACGAATAGCCCAACCCAGTATCTGATCTTGGCCTTCTGCTCCCTGAATCCCTCCCGCATTTTCGGCGAAGAGAGGACAGTGATCGAATCGAGCCCCACAACAGAGGCCAGAGTCACCGAGAAGGTTGCGCACTGGCTCGATCCGACGGTCTCGGATCTCGACGCGTCAGAGCGCACAACTGAATCTCTTGGCAATCCCCGAGGGTCCCCGGGTTGCGAACGGCGTCGAACACGCGTCGCGGTTCTCGCATTCCCATACTTCATACCACTCCCATGGCTATACCAGATTGATCTTAGCGCATAGAAGAGGGGCGTCAATCCCCAAAAATACATCTCGGCCTCTAAAGAACCGAGGTATCAAACCATGGGAACAGTTCCTCTCCAGTGTGTTGACAGCAGAATCCTTCGGCTATGATGCCTACGACTGCATTGGGAATGTGGAGTGAGCGGGAACAACAACGAGCTTCTTTCAATTGGAATACCGGTACTCAATGGGGTGCCAACGATCAGGCGTGCCATTCAGTCGGCACTCGAGTCCGAGTATCGACCAATCGAGATCATCGTCTCCGATAATGCCTCCCAGGACGGTACCTCTGACATCGTCTCGGAGTTGGCCCGTGAGCATGCCGAGGTACAGCATCATCGGTCCG
>WHTL01000197.1 GCA_009377735.1 Acidimicrobiia bacterium | reverse complement strand
CGACCACCGTCATCCCAGGCCCTATATCGGCATACACCAGTATGGGCCCGATGTCCTTGGGGTAGACGATCTGGGCACCGCGCTTCATCTTCATGATGAAATCGGTGAGCCGGGGACGGAGGATGAGAAGACTTCCATCGCCGCTGGTAGTCACCGTCTCACCCTCGTTGCGGCCGATTATCTCGCTGTGGGGTAGCTCACCCCGGTGATATGCGAAGGAACGCGACACATCCAGTCGGACCAGAAATTGTTTACCCCTGTCATCGGAAAGAATGACCGTTTCGTCCACACCAATGGGAAGCGGGTCACCAGCCCTCCTCGGGGCGTCGTTGCTCAAAGGATGCTCATGATGGCTCCGGCGGCAAGGGAGAGCACTAGTGCAATCACCATTACCCAGATCACTACCTTGACGACCTTATCCTGTCTCATTGTTGAATCGCTACCGTTGTTGGGAATGTATCTATGGAGAATGATATGAACTGGAGACAACTGGCCATAACCCAGGGTCTGCGCGCCACACGCACGGGGAACCGGGGTGGACTTGTTCTCGCAGCCATCATGTTCCTGCTCAGTATGAGAGGGAACCGCAAGGGCGAGAGGAAGCTCATTTACAGCGCCTCTGTTCCAATCGGGTCCAGTGTCGTGGTTCGGCACAACCCCGGTGGGGAGCCCGAGATCGATGTGGTTGATCCGCGAGGTTTGACCAAGATCGACCCCGAGACTGGCGAGACGTTGTAAACGTCCGATGGGGCGGGCCTCAGCGTGCCACCCGTTTGGGGAATATCCATAGAATCAGCCCAAGCGCGACAAGCACGATCCCGATGGTCCATAGAAAAGCGACCACCAGGTGGCTTTCAGGTGAGCCGCCACCGAGTAGCGCCCTTGTAGCCTCGATCACCGATGTTACCGGCTGGTTCCGGGCAAATCCCTGCAGCCATTCCGGCATGGTTTCTATCGGAGCGAAAGCACTGGAGACGTAGGGGAGGAACAGGAGGATGAAGCCATAGCCGCTGGCCGCCGCCGGTGACTGAGCAACAAGACCCAGCATGGCGAAGAGGGTGGTGATGGCCAGGATCCACGACGCGATCACACCTGCCACACCGAGCCACTCCCACAGGTTGGCCTCAGGTTGGAAGCCCAACACCACGGCGACCAGCACGACGGTCGCGGTGGCGACGAGGTTGCGCATCAGGCTCGCCACGGTATGGCCCACCAGCACTGTCGCACTCACGATCGGCATAGTTCGAAGCCGGTTGATGGTCCCAGTCGTCATATCCATGCTCACCGCCACCCCGGTGGAGGAGGCGCCGAATCCGGCGCAGGTGAGGATTATCCCCGGCACCACATAGCCGAGATAGGCACTCGTGCTTCCCGTTAATCCCACACTCATTGCACCACCGAAGACGTAGGTGAATATGAGCATCAGCATCACGGGCAGCAAGATGGCCATGAGGAGGGATTCCACATCCCGCAGACTGTGTTTCATGCTGCGCTGGACGAAGATCCATGAGGATCGGATCGCACCAGACCCATCGAGTGCAGGGTTCTCATATGGCGTCGTGGTTGCCACATTTGTCATCGCAAGGCTCCTGACTTCTCGATCGCGGGAAGGTTGCTATCGGTTTCGACGTTCTCTCGGGGCGGCGGTTTACCGGTCAGATGGACGAAGACGTCGTCGAGCGTGGGCCTATGTAATGCGATTTGAGCTTCCGGCACCCGAGTAGCAAGGTCGTCCAACAGCCTGGAGAGATCAGAGGCGGTTCCATCGGTCGTGTGCTCGTCCACGACGTTGCCGGCCTCATCGTGGACCTGCACCACGGTTCCGCCCACCCGAGTCTTCAACTCAGACGGTGTCCCTTGGGCGACGATCGTTCCTCGATCTAGGACCGTGATACGATCGGCGAGGACGTCGGCTTCCTCGAGGTACTGGGTTGTGAGAAACACGGTGGTTCCGTTGGCGGCGAGCGCCCGAATCTCTCGCCAGAGAGTCTGACGGCTGCCGGTGTCCAGCCCTGTAGTCGGCTCATCCAGGAAGAGCACCTCGGGTACGCCTATCAGGCTGATCGCCAGATCCAGTCGTCGTCTCATCCCCCCCGAATAGGTGGCAACTCGTTTGTTGCCGGCAGAGATCAGATCGAACTGGTTGAGGAGCTCATTGGCGCGACGGCTGGCCGATTTTGCGGGCATTCCGAGAAGACGGGCCATCATGATTATGTTCTCGGTCCCGGTGAGCAGATCGTCAACAGTCGCAAACTGACCCGTGGCACTTATCCTGGCCCGCACCAGGCGCGCATTCGTGGTGACGTCGAGGCCCAAAACCGTCACCGATCCCGAATCCGGTTGGATCAGTGTCGAAAGGATATTGATGAGGGTCGTCTTCCCCGCACCGTTGGGTCCGTGGAGTGCGTGCACCCCCGACCCCACTTGTAACGAAATACCGTCCAGAACCACCGTCTTCTGGTAGGCCTTGGTCAGGTCTCTCACCTCGATCGTATTCATCACTGTGGTCTCCGTTCCATCGCGCACAACTGCATGCATGGTACACAGCGTAACAGGTACACAGAGTATGGTGCACGCAAAGCGGAAGCGGATCCGATACAGTCTGTCTGGTGATTACACCGGAGAATCAAATGAGTGGTGTCTCAGAGGTTCCCGAAGCCCTGGCGATCGCCTGGGGACTTCAGGAGGAATCCAATCGTGGGCCGACCCGTGGCCTCACTCACGAAAGCATCGTCTCGGCGGCTTGCGAGATCGCTGATTCCGACGGTTTGGCAGCGGTCACGATGAAGCGGGTAGCTGAGTCGCTCGGATTCACCACCATGTCTCTCTATCGGTACGTTTCAAGCAAAGACGTGCTGTTGCAACTGATGATGGACGCCATGATCGATCCCGAGGCTCTGCCCGATCTGAGCGATCTGGATTGGCGAACCGGAATGAAGCAGTGGGCCCACATCCTTCGCGATGGGTATCGGGCTCATCCCTGGGCATTAGAGATCCCTCGTGGTCAGATCTCGGTGATGATGCCCCATTCATTGGCCCTGGCAGACGTGGGCATTTCCCTGATGCAACCGTTGCATATGGACGACGCCGAACGTCTCGAAACCATCTTGGCGATCACCAGTTTGGTCACCTCAACGGTATCCCTGGAGATGGATCTGGTTCGCCAGCCGGACGCCTTGGTAAGTCTTTCTGCGCTCGGCGAGTTGCGAGAGGTGGTGGACAAGAAGAGTCTTCCTTTTATGGGACCCCTCATGCTGAGCGGTGACTACGTCGGTAACGAATCCGACGAAGGAGACGATGGCCTCGGTTTCGACTTTGGCCTCGATCGGTTGCTTGACGGACTCGCTGTCTACGCCGGCCCTGCCTAACCCTCAGACGCGGTACACCTCTACCACGGCGCGGGACTTGTTGCCTTTTTTGCGTCCCAGGAAGAACGCCAACAGGAGCAGTATCAGCACCCCGGCGCCGACCATCACCGCGGTGTTCTGGGCGGTTTCACGGGTGTCGTCGACCACCTTGGCGATCTCGCGGGCCTTTGCCTCGATGTCCTGTCTCTCAACCATTGCTGTTCATCCTCCAAGCGATGAGACCGACGACCAGAGCCGCGAAAACGAAAGCGACGAAACGCGAGAGAATGTCCCACCACTCGCTTTGCGCGGTGAACACCCATTGTTGGAAGGCCCCGAAGACGGCAGCGACGAGAAAGACGGCCCCGAGACCAAGCATGAACGCTCCGGCGAGGGACAAACCAGCGGTACGACCCAATTTCTTGGCCGGCTCGATCGTCTCCTGTCGGATATATGTCTTGGACATATCAAAAAGCTCGGTGACCATCTCCGGTAGTTCGCGTTGTTCAGCCATTGACGACCAAGGCTACCAACTGTGGGGACAACACGATTCATACTCCCCAGACGTGAAAGTGGGATGCCCTGTGAAGGGCATCCCACTCTCCCACTCTCTTCGGGTCAACCTGCGGTGGTCGTCCCGGTCATCGTGGTCTCGGTCATTGTGTCCGCCACTGTGGTGTCGGTCTCGCCGGCGCCAGTTGTGTCGGTGCCGCCCTCTCCCCCATCGTCACCACAGGCGACGAGCATGATGCTCAACGCCGCAAACACAGCCATTGTCTTCCTCATTGGTTGCTCCTTCGTACATAGGAAAAGAGGCCCTCGCGGACCTCCTTGCAAGGAGGACGCTATTGAGATCCGTGGGCTACCCAAACTGCGGTTGGGCTGGTCGTGGTTCCCGAAGGGTGTCACCATCCACCACTACATTGAGCCGGATGTACGATGACGCCGCTCGCAAGGTGGATCCATGGGAGGTAGACCAGCGGGCGCGGTGTGATCATTTTGGCAAGCATCCAACCAAGAAGGCATCACGTGCCGGACTGGAACGCTGGAAGGTATTGGCCGACATTGTGATGGAGTGGCTCCGATCTGACGGCACCGATGACGCAGCGGCGGAGATCGCATCCAACCAACTCGCCGATTTCGACACCGTCACCAGGGACTTGATTGGAAGCTGGTTCACGGGAGTCCGTCGAGTCATCCACCCTGACGATGGGGAGTTGGACTCCGACCCCGTGAGACCACGGGTAACCGATGAGGCGGGAGGACGATATCTGACTGTTCCTCTGATTTTTGCCCTCGATGGAGAATCTGGAAGGGAGGAGGTTCGCCTCGTCACCGGGAGCAGAGGCACCACCCCGCTTGAGGCGGCGATCTTCTATTCCGATGGCGAGGAGGATGTCGAGCTCTTCGACATGAGGGCATCAAGCGGTGAACTGACGCCGATCGATCCACCCGAACACGGCCCGGCCCTTATCGAGGAGATGTTTGAACAAGACGCGACCCTCGCCGCCGAGCCTAAGGGTCCGCCGTCACCGGGTTTGCACTGCTTCCTTTGCCCATCAGCGATGCGATGCGGCGAGTATCCCCTGATCTCCGACGGTAGCCCCCGAGCATCCACCAGAACGGTCACTCTGTCGAGGTCAAACATCTCCGACCTCACAAGGTGCGAGCGGCGTGTTGCCTGGCAGAAAGTACATGGCATACCCAAAGAGGACGAGAGAGAAGGCTATGGATCGTCGGTTGGGAGCACCGTCCACGAGATCATTGCCGCACATCTGTCTGGCTCCTCGCCTAAGGATGCCCTCGATGCCGCACGTCAAACCTGTCCACCAGACCAATGGTCGGAGATCGCCTACCTATTCGATCAGCATCTGGTTCTGTGGGACCAGCACCCGGCTCTGAAGGTGATAGCGGTGGAACGCGAGATCGGGTTTGGGGGGATGATGGACGACCCCCACGAAAGCGGCGATGGCGCGGTCGTCATGATCGGGCGACCAGACGCCAACGGCTGGGAGTCCGAGACCACCGCTGCGGTGGTCGAATGGCGTACCGGCAATGTAGCCGAGCCGTACCCCCTCGAATCCGAGTTCTATGCGGTTGCTGCCTGGGAGAAGATCAAGGCGATGGGGAGAGCCCTCGACCAGGTTGCAGTCCATCATCATTTTCTCCGTCCGGAGACTCCGTTGTGTGAGCGGCGGATATTCTCAGAGTTGGAGTTGATCAAGGCCAAGAAGGCTCTAGCAGAGGCCGGCCGCACTGCACTCTCCTGGGATCCAAACGACCCCTCACAGCCTCCCTACACCGTTGGAGACTGGTGTACCACCTGTCCCTTCGAGAACCGTTGCAAGAGACACAGAGGGGATAGCGAGTTGCAGTCAGCCGGAAACGAGATCCGCCAAATCCGGTAGTTCAGATTCGGGGTAAGACGCCGGCTCCACACTCGTTAGGGGTGTCAGGGTGGCAAAGCATTCTCTGAGAAGTGCCGAGTCGGACGCGGGATCGAGACCTCCTTCCGGAGGTCCGACCTCGAACTGGATCGCCTTGCCCGGTAGATCGGCGATAGCCACCCGGAAATACCCGAATGCGTCCAGGTCGGCCCAACGCAGACCCCTGACGTCATCCAAGGGACGGCTCGGGACATTGAGATTGAGGGTGTAGGGGTGGCCAGTCGGGATCGAGGTCGTTTCCGTCGGGCCGCCCGGTCCCCACGCACACTCCGGTGCCTATGGCGTGTCGCAGTGTCTTACCAAAGAGGTCGTCAAGTTCGTGGCGGGTGAGATCCTGCGAACGTGTCATGGCGAGCTCTACCCTTTCCCCGTCACGGCGATCATGGATGTAGGCCGGGGCACCACTGGCGGTCTCGACCGGGCCGAAGTCGAGTCTCGTCGATGCCATCAAACCCCGGAGGACATCCCCGGTCTCACCGCCAACGGGCGCGCTGAGAATGGGCCGCTCATCAAATTCGCGAACCATTCTGGCAACCCAGAACCCCTGACCACCCACATGGAAATGGATCTCCGGAGAGTCATTCTCCCCCGCTTCGATGGTGACGGTTATGAAGAGTGTCGGTGCGAATACCGCCACCGTAGGTTGGCCGGATGACATGCCCACCAAGGTTAGGGACCCCGGCTCCCACTAGGAGGGCCCCCGCGGCCGAGGTGAGGTTGGAAGACCGCGGGGGTGCCCGAATGAGTCACGAACGGCCCGATTGATACATGTTTCTGTCTCCCCCCGGAGGGGGGATCCGGCGGAGCCGGTAGGGGGCAATCAGCTGCGTGAGGAAAGAGTCCTAGGTGTTCTTTCGGGTGTAGACCCACATGGTGAGGGGTCCGAAGATGGCGATCAGCACAGCCGACCAGATGAAGACTGTCACAATGGCACCGGAGTCCACCCCGCCATGCATCAGACCTCGCATCGCGGTGACGAGATCCGTGACCGGGTTGACGTAGACGAATGCGGCGAGCCACGAGGGCATCGTTTCGGGGACGACGAACACGTTGCTGATAAATGTGAGCGGGAACAGGAGCATCATGCTTGCACCCATCAGTGCGTTCTCGCTACGCATCACGATCCCCAGCGATGTCCATATCCAGGAGAGGCTGAACGAGAAGACCAGCAACAAGCCGACGGCCAGGAGCACTCCGCCGAAGCCTGCCCGGGGGCGGAACCCGAGGATCACACCGAGTACCAGGATCACCGTGGATGCCAGGGTGTAGCGAACGGCATCGGCCAGGAGCGGGCCGACCAAGGTCGATGGACGCCAGATCGGGAGAGACTTGAACCGGTCGAAGACCCCCTTCTCGATATCGCGGTTGAGGGTGAGTCCCGTGTACATGGTGATCATCAGCACCGTCATGGCGAGGATTCCGGGAAGGACTTCCTGCAGATATGCCTGAGGTGACCCTGCCAGAGCACCACCAAAGAGGTAGGTGAACAT
>WHTL01000322.1 GCA_009377735.1 Acidimicrobiia bacterium | reverse complement strand
TACGGAGAAAACACGTCGGGGATCGTCATCACCCCACGAAGCCGGAGGCGAAGATGAGGGAGACGATGGTCATGATCTTTATGACGATGTTCATCGCAGGACCCGAGGTGTCCTTGAAGGGATCACCCACCGTGTCACCAATGACCGCCGCCTTGTGACTCTCCGACCCCTTGCCACCAAAGGCACCGGCCTCGATGAACTTCTTGGCGTTGTCCCAGGCGCCACCGGCGTTGGCCATGAAAATGGCGAGGAGGAAACCGGTGACCAATGACCCGGCCAGCAACCCGCCGAGCATCTCGGTGTCGATGTATCCAACAACTATCGGGACGACGACGACGAGCAATCCCGGCACGATCATCTCCCGGAGGGCAGACCCGGTGGCGATGTCGACGCAAGCGGTGTAGTCGGGTCGGGCTTCGGGATCGCCATCCTTGAGTCCGGCGATCTCACGGAACTGACGACGGACTTCGTCGATCATCTTCCCGGCGGCACGACCCACGGCATTCATGGTGAGAGCAGCGAAAAGGAAGGGAACCATGCCACCAACAAAGAGACCGATGGTTGTCGTCGCCTTAGTCAGATCAATTGTCTCGAGACCAACTGCCTGGGTATAGGTCGAGAAGAGGGCCAGCGCTGTCACCGCGGCGGAGGCGATAGCGAATCCCTTGGCCACCGCTGCCGTGGTGTTGCCCAGCGAATCTAGGGCGTCGGTGGCTTGACGAACCTCGGGATCCAGATGGGCCATCTCGGCGATACCACCTGCATTGTCGGCGATGGGGCCGTAGGCATCGACCGAGATAGTGATCCCCAGGGTGGCTAGCACACCGATGGCGGCGATCGACACACCATAGATGCCGCCGCTATCCCCTAGGGCCCAGTCTCCCGCCCAGTACGAGACACCGATGCCGGCGGCGACCACAATCACCGAGAATGCCGCTGATCGCATTCCTTCGGCGATACCGGAGATGATCACCGTCGCCGGTCCGGTCTCGGACTGACGGGCTATCTCCTTGACCGTCTTGTGGGCATCCGATGTGAACCACTCCGAGATCTTTCCCACAAACCAGCCGACGATGAGACCGGCGAGAACCGCGAACCACATACCCAGTGGGTTATCGGCATCGCCAAATACGACATAGACCAGACCAAGGACACCGAGTGCGGTGATGAGTAGGGCGGCGTTGGTCCCTCGGTGGAGCCCAGCGGCGAGATCGGCCTCGCTCTTCGCCCTGACCAGGAACGATCCGATGATTGCGGCGCCCATGCCCAATGCCGCCACGGCGAGTGGGAAGGCGACAGCAGGTATCAGGAAATCGGACTCTGTGAAAACGAGTGCGGCGTAGGCAATAGGGGCCACGAGCGATCCGACATAGGACTCGAAGAGGTCGGCGCCCATACCGGCCACGTCGCCGACGTTGTCGCCGACGTTGTCGGCGATGACGGCAGGGTTGCGGGGGTCGTCCTCGGGGATCCCGGCTTCGACCTTGCCGACGAGGTCGGCACCTACATCCGCGGCCTTGGTGTAGATGCCACCACCGACACGGGCGAAAAGCGCCACCGAGGAGCCGCCTAGGCCGATGGCCGTGATTATCTCGGCGCCACGTCCGATGTCGACGCCACCCCATTGCACCACAACGAGATATCCGAGTACGACACCGAGCAGACCAAGCCCAGCGACCGTGAACCCCATGACTGCACCACCACGGAAGGCAAGTGGAAGTGCCTGGGCGATGCCACCGACCCGAGCCGCCTCGGTAGTGCGGGAGTTGGCACCGGTGGCGACCCTCATCCCGACAAAACCCGCAGCTGCGGAAAGAAGCGCCCCGAATACAAAAGCCAGTGCTCGCATCAGTCCGTCGTCGAGAAGGAAGGCGATAAGGAGCCCCATGGCTACGACGAAGACGGCAACCCAGATGTATTCACGACGTAGGAAGGCGTTTGCACCATCACGGATAGCGTCCGACAACTCGATCATCCGCTCACTGCCCCGCGGTGCCGCCAACACCACCCGGGCGTAGTAGACGGCGAGGGCGAGCGCGGCCAGTCCAGCCACGAGCGCGATGTACACGAACGATTCGGTCATTACGGAGTCCTCCAGGACACAGCGGAGATCGGTGCAGTATAGAACCGGAGGCACAGCCCCCTACAAAGCGGGAACCAACCCCTAACCTGGTACGCGAACACACGATTTCCCGCCACATGACTCAACGCGGCACTAACGTGCCCGCTTGGTGCCCATCTCCGTTGGGTCACCACTATCTCATTCGACCCCTGTCTCCCGAGGAGGTAATTAGCCTGTGCAACGGTTGACCATCGCAATGCTGGCCACGGCTCTCATTCTCTCGGCCTGTGGCGGCAGCGAACCCGAGGCAGCGCCAACCACGGCAACGCCTTCCTCCGAAGCAGCAGTGACCTCGGTGTCTAGGCCCCCCGAGACATTGCGACAAACCACCACCTCGTCGACCACCACAACGACGACCAAGCCACCGGCACCGCCGCCACAGCTTTCAATAGAGGGCGCCGGTCCTCTCCTTCTCGCACTCATGCGTGATCTCTACACGGCACCGGCTCCTGTCTTGCCCTCCGAGGAGGGCAAGGCCAAGGCTCCCCCAGTCACGACCGGCGACCAACAGAACCAGGGAAAGGCAAACAAGAAGAAAGCCCCGTCCCACCCACGACCCAAGGTTCCGACAACCAATGAGAACCTGGCGGAGCTGCTGGGGATGCGAACTCTGGTAACCAACCCCATGAAGGGTCGGGCCGAGGTGGCGACCCTCGAGTCCGGGGTCATCGCCGTGGTGCAGGTGGGTCGAGACATAACCCTGGCCGTGAAGGACCCGGATTGGAAGATCGTCGGCGGATGGTGGCCGTCGTTCGATATGAAGGGTGCACGTGTCGGCAAGTTCCCCAAGCTGGTGGCGGTAATCGGATCCGACGCCCGGCCAGACGATGATCCGGCAACGGCTCTGGCTGACTCGATCCACATCATCGGTCTCGACGGGACCGGTGCCGGTGGGAGTCTGGGGATCCCCCGAGATTCCTGGGAGTCTCTGTCCACCGGCGGCACCTCGAAGATCAACGCCGCCCTGGCCCGTGGCGGGCCGGACGCGATGATGGAGACGTTGGAAAACACCACCGGCCTCGACCTTGACGGATATCTCCTCACCGGCTTTAGCGGTTTTGAGGCGATGGTCGACATACTGGGAGGTGTCCAGATAACCCTGGACGAGCCGATGGTCGACTCCGGTTCACACGCCGACTTCGATGCGGGGAAACACCTCATGGATGGGGTGATGGCCTTGGCGTTCTCGAGAACCCGCAAGACCCTGTTCACCGGCGACTTCGAACGCCAGGTGAACGGCGGTGTGGTCCTCAAGGCGGCAACTGCGGTGGTACGAGAGCTCGGTGTGATGTCCATCCCGAGTCTCATCAAGAAGTCGGAGGAGCATTTCCTCACAGACCTATCCGCCGAGGAGCTACTCCTGTTCTCGGTTTCCGCCTATCTGTCCGACTTGGACAAAATCGGCAATGACGTGGCCGACGGGACCACCGGCTCGGCCGGTGGTCCAAGCGTCGTATTCCTCCTCCCCTCCGCCGACGACCAGTTCGCCGACATGGCCGACGGCGTCCTAGACGACTGATACTTCTGGGGGACGCCGTCCCCCAGACCCCCAACGGCTGCCTCTGTCTCACATCTCGCGTGGTCGGGGCCGTCCGATCTCACCTCCCCGACCCTGTGGCTGTCTGTCGTGTCGTGGTGGTAGTCGGGTTCGGGGCAGCTGCGACCCGATGTCTTACCTAGCCGCCTGTTTCAACGGAGAAGGTCTTGGTGCAGCCCAGACCTCCCACCCACCACCACAGCATCTGCACGACCGCCCACGTCTAAAAGTCTGCAATCGTCGCCCGTTGCGGCACACCCGGTCCGTAACCTCGCTCGTTTGAGTGATCCCTCTTCCCCCTCCCGGCCTCCGGCCGGGAGGTTGGGGGGCACAGTAGTCTCGGCAGTCGCGACAAGAACAGATCGCGGAGTTGCCCACCCGTCAGCGCCTACGGCACTGCCACTCCCCCACATTCGTGGGGGGAGAATTGTTCGTGTGTGACGAATAGCTATCGGAGGCGTTTTTCGAACTCGGGTAGCTCCAGGGTGTTGAGGACCGAGTTGCGGGGGACCCAGGCACGCTGGGACCAGGCGACACCGTGCACCATGCGGGAGAGCTCTCTGACGTGGTGGCTGTCGGTGGAGATGGTGAGCGATACCCCCTTCGCAACCGCCTTGCGGATGACCTCAGTGGTGGCGTCGAGACGCTGCAGGGCCCCGTTGATCTCGAGGCCGGTGTCCGTGTCGGCCAGAGCATCGATCACTGCGTCCACGTCGAACTCGATGCCAGGTCGTCGCCCGATGTATCGGCCGCTGAGATGCCCGATCACATCGACGCTCGGATCAGAGATGGCAGTCAGCAGCCTCTCGGTCT
>WHTL01000112.1 GCA_009377735.1 Acidimicrobiia bacterium | reverse complement strand
AGGGTTCCCACAGCCGCTCAGCGACGTCCCCGGCCCAAAGTTCGGGCTAACCCAAGGACACCGCGAACCCAGGGTTCCCACAGCCGCTCAACGACGTCCCCGGCCCAAAGTTCGGGGCTAACCCAAGGACACCGCGAACCCAGGGTTCCCACAGCCGCTCAGCGACGTCCCCGGCCCAAAGTTCGGGACCGCAACCCCAGTAACTTCACAGAGCCCTTCGCTGCAATTCTGAAGGATGTACCCACTCTGCGGTTTCGTTGCGTTCGGACCACTAGTAAAATGATTAGGTGCGTGACATCCTCTCAGATCTGGTAGCAGAGCAGCAGTTCCTCGATCAGTCTCTTCAGCGGATCCCCATCAAGAACTGGGACAAACCGACCCCAGCCGCTGGGTGGACCGTTCGGGATACGATCAGCCACCTCGCGGATTTTGAGCATCTCGCCGCCGATGTGATCCGTGGTGGCAAGGAGATCGAGCGTTGGCAGCAGACCGAAGATCTCGACTCGCTCCGTGAGGAAGCCATCAAGAAGGGGCGGGCGATGCGCCCCCAGGATGTGATTGAGTGGTGGCGGGGCGGTCGTGCCCAGGTGGTTGAGCCTCTCTCCCATATGGGCGCCGAGGATCGGGTTCCGTGGATCCAGGGCAACATGAGCGCCAAGACGTTTGCCACGTTCCGGCTCCTCGAGACTTGGGCCCACGGTCTGGACATCTATGAGGCACTCGGCATCGAGATCGAGGACACCACCCGGATCCGGCACATCTGCTGGCTGGGATGGAAGACCCTTCCCTTTGCCTTCAAACAGGCTGGTGAGGACTTCTCCCCAATTAGGGTCGAAGTGATCGGACCCGAGTACTACAAGTGGGTCTTCGGTCCGGAAGATTCGCCCGACCTCATCAAGGGCCAAGCCGGTGACTGGGCCAGACTCGTGGTGCGGCGCATCGACCCCAACGACACCCATCTCAAGGTTACGGGCGATCACGCCGAGACGGCAATGAAGATCGCCCAGGCGTACCTCTAAACGGTGCTAGGCAACCGATTGGTGGGCATGATCCACCTCCTTGCACTCCCCGGCGCGCCAGATTATGGAGGGTCGATGGATCTGGTTCTGGAACGGGCCCATTCCGATGCTCAACAGCTCGAGGAGGCGGGCTTCGACGGGCTCATGGTGGAGAATTTCGGTGACGCCCCCTTCTACGCCGACGCCGTTCCCCCCGAGACCGTGGCCGGAATCGCCAGATCCGTCGCATCCCTCAGCGGCACGACGACCCTCCGCATTGGCGTCAACGTACTCCGCAATGACGGGCTCTCGGCTGTGGGTATCGCCGCGGCCGTCGACGCCAAGATGATCCGTGTAAACGTTCTGTCGGGGATGATGAACACAGATCAGGGTCCGATCGTCGGTGAGGCCGCCCAACTGGTCAGGGAGAGGCAACGTCTCAGCCCCGACACCCAGATTTGGGCCGATGTGATGGTGAAACACGCCACACCACCCCCCGGTCTGGAAACGATCCAGGCCGCCACTGACACCTGGGAACGGGGTGGTGCCGACGCCCTGGTGCTCTCCGGCCCCGGCACCGGTCACCCGCTCGACCTCGATGAGGCCGCCACGGTGCGAGAAGCCCTACCGAATGCGCCCCTCGTGGTGGGATCAGGAGGCTCGGTCGACAACATCGCCCAACTCCTCGAGGTATTCGACTGCGCCATCGTGGGATCGGCCACCAAGGTTGATGGTGTCGTCACCAATGAGGTGGATCCGGCCAGGGCCGCTGCGATCGTCACGACTGCGAACTGACTTGGGCTGACAATTCCGCTATATTGGACATGTGTCCGATAAGTCGCGCATCAAGATGCCAGGAGCCGTCCGAGCGCTCGACCTGCTCGAAGCTCTGGCCGCGGAGCCCGACGGCCTCTCCCCCGCCGAACTCTCTTCTGTCGTGTCGGGCGCACGCAGCACCCTCTACACCCTCATCAACACCCTGCGGGAACGGGACTACATCGTCCAAGACGACAGCAGGGGTCGCTACCGAATAGGACCCGCCACCTGGGGACTAGTGCCCGACCAGACGGATATGACTGCCGCGCTGGTGGAGGCCTTCGAACAACTTCACGATGGCGGGCCACCACCAGAGACGATGGCACTGGTGACACGGGCCGGCGACGGATTCCCTGTTCTCGCCGAGAACCCAGCCGATCACGTCGTTCGCTCCGTGTATCCACCTGGGAGCGCGCATCTTCCAGCTGGGGCGGCGGCGACGGTGCTGAGGGCTGGTGGTGGAAGCGACGCTGACCACCTCCGTGAAGTCCGAACTGAGGGCTACGCATCTAGATCAACGTCGGATGTCGTTGAGATCGCCGCCCCGGTCTGTGCCGACGGAAGGCAACCCATTGCAGCCCTGATGATCGGGATACCTCGTCACAGAGCCGAGGACACGACCATCCCCGATTTCGTCAGTTTGATCCGATCCGATGCCGCCCGACTATCCCACAGACTGGGTGCCCGGGTCTACAACCCGTACGGGCAAGCCACGTCCCAACCCTTGGGACCACGCCGACTCCTCGACGAATCGGAAGTCTCCGAGCTGTTGGAGGGCGAGTGGGGTATCCAGCTCGCCTGTGTCCGGGAGGACGGCACACCCCATCTGGTTCCTCTTTGGTACGAGTGGGACGGTTCCAGCCTCTGGGTCACAGCCACCCCCGGAGCCTCGTGGAAGGGTTACGTCTCCTCGAACGACATGGTGTCTCTTACCCTCGACGAGCCCTGGCCTCCGCTGCGGCGGGTGTTCGTCCGGGGTCGGGCAGTACCGGTCGAAGATGGTGACGTTCCGGGAGGTCTTCTCGGCCTGCGCCAGCGACTCGCCCACCGTTACCTCGGTTCGTCCGATGTCGATCCCGAAGAAGGTTGGAGGGCCTACCGAATCGACCCCTTCCACATCCACGGTGTCGAGGGTTTGGGAAACTCCGTACCCGGTCAGGAACGGGCGGGCTGACCGATGAGCTCCGCCCCGCACATCTCCATGGTCGGCGTCACCAGGCGATACGGATCCCTCACGGCGCTCCGTGATATCAATCTCAATGTCGACCCCGGTGAGTTTCTGGCGGTCGTCGGCGCCAGCGGCTCGGGAAAGTCAACACTCCTCCGGCTCATGGGCGGTCTCGAAACCCCCTCACAAGGAGCCATCGAAATCGGACACCGCAAACCTGATGAGGTGAGACGGGCCAAGGAGATCGGTTGGACGGCGCAAAGGCCCGCTCTAATGCCATGGAGGACGGTGAGACAGCAGATCGAACTGGTGGAGCATATCAACCATCGTGCAGGGCATACGGTTGACGTTGATGGCCTACTCGAGATGACGGCTTTGACGGAGTTCGCCCATGCCCTACCCCAGGCCCTTTCTGGAGGAATGCAGCAACGAGCCGCACTCGCCCGTACCCTCGCCACCGGTGCCTCGGTGTGGCTGATGGACGAACCGTTCGCTGCCTTGGATGAGATCACACGATCGAAGATGGTGGTGGAGCTGCTCGAGCTCAAGGACAGTGTCGACGCCACCACCATCTGGGTCACACATCACATCTCCGAAGCGGTGAGACTCGCCGACCGTATCGCAGTGCTGAGTCCTCGTCCCGGTCATGTGGTCGCCGAGGTGAAGGTCAATCTCCCCCGACCCCGCGATGAAACCTCGATGCCGTTTCAACAGGTCATCAGGGAGGTACGCGGACATCTGCTGGCCGCCGAAGACGAGTTGACGGGATGATCGGGGATCGGGGTCTCGGATGGCGTGGATTGACGATGCTCCTAGGGGCGGGCGTTGCGTGGGAACTCGGTGTCCGCGCCACCGCAACCCCTTCATACCTCCTTCCAGCACCCTCCAAGGTGTTGGCCACGATCGCCGATGATATTTCCGCTCTTATACCGGCGGCCGGTGTCACCCTCGCCGAGGCACTGGTCGGGTTGGCTATCGGCGGCAGCTTGGGTCTGATCCTCGCCATCGTGATCACCTTCTGGGTGAGGTTGGAACAGGGGGTCCTGTCTCTAGCGCTACTCGCCAAATCGACACCAGTAATCGCCATTGCGCCGATCCTCACCATCTGGCTCGGCTTCGGTCACGCCCCCAAGGTCATCGTCGTGGCAATCCTCACATTCTTTCCGATTCTCATAAATGCCCTGGAGGGTCTTCGCTCGGTCGACCGCGACCTGATGGCCTGGCTGCATTCCATCGACGCCAGCCGTTCGGAGATTTTCCGAACCGCGAGGATGCCGACGGCACTTCCCCAGATTTTCGCCGCACTCCGTATCTCCGCTCCGCTGGCTTTGATCGGTGCGGTAGTGGCGGAATGGATGGGAGCGTCGGAGGGTCTGGGGCGGACGATGTGGCTGGCGTATACCAACCTCGACATGCCCTCGCTGTTCGCCGCCGTCGTGATCCTCACAATTCTGAGCGCTTTGGTTTACAGGCTGGTCGCCTTCACCGAGGAAAGAATCGTCTTCTGGCGCAATGTGACACCGGAGCCCGCCTCTTGAACCGACACCTGGTGACCGCCCTCGTGTGTTCGTTGTTGCTCGCCGGATGTGGGGGGACCGCTGGTTCCGTGACCGAGCAATCCGTCACCTTCATGGCTGGTTACAGCCCCCAGGCCAACCTCCCCTTCGTCGGGGTATATGTTGCGGAGGCAAAGGGCTATTTCGAGGAGGTGGGTCTGGATGTGGCGATCGAGCACTCGGGGGGTGGAGGCGAGCATCTGCAACTTCTGGCAGCTGGCGAAGTTGATGTGACGACCCAGGACGCCGCAGTGCTCCTGGAGCGACGGGCGGACCCCGGGCTCCCACTTGTTTCAATCGCACTGACCGGTCAGGTTGGACAGCAGGCATACGTCGCCTTGGCTGATTCGGGGATGGAGACACCTGCCGACTGGGTGGGCCAAACCGTGGGATTCAAGGGAACACCGGCACCAGATATGTACGGGCTCATGGACGAGTTCGGTGTTGGCGAATCACAGATCGATCTTGTCAATGTTGGCTTTGACCCCCGGGTGCTCACCGAGGGTTCCGTCGACGTGTATCCGGTGTTCAAGTCCAATGAACCCGATCTTCTTCGTAGGCTGGGCTTCGATGTCACCATGTGGGACCCGGCCGCCTATGGGATCCCCACTTTGGGTCTCACCTTTGTCGCCACGGAGTCGGCCATCGCGGAGGAACCCGAAGCCCTGCGCTCCTTCGTCACCGCATCCATGAGAGGACTCCTCTACGCCGAACAGAACAGGGACGAGGCGATCGACATCGTGCTCACCCACACCGGCGAAGAGGCGGACCCCGACCACCAGCGGTTCATACTGGACACCGAGTTCGAGGACTTCCGCTCCGATGTCACCAACGACCACCAGCCCGGATGGCAGACTACCCAGCAGTGGCAGGCGCTCGCCGACGAGCTTCTTCGGTACGAGGTCCTTACCGAACCCATCGACATCGACAATGCCTTCACCAACGAACTACTGGATTAAGTTCCTCCCCGGAGGGGGAGGTGGCGAGCCTGCCGGGGGGCACTCGGTATATCCGGCAACGGTTACCATGGTTCTCTGCTCGGGCTCAACCGATTCGGGGCCAACCAGTGAGGAGGTACACCGGGTGGATGATGCCGTAAGCCAAGTAGCGACGACCAGTCGCCCCACCGACCTCACCGACTTCGGTGAGCTGGAACAGTACCGCAAGGAGCTCACCGGGTACTGCTATCGCATGCTCGGGTCCTCCTATGAGGCAGAAGATGCGGTGCAGGATGCCCTCATCAAGGCGTGGCGGGCAATCGACCGATTCGAGGGGCGCTCCTCGCTACGTACCTGGCTATATCGCATCGCCACCAACGTCTGTTATGACCTGCTCAAAGGGAGAAAGCGTCGGGCACGCCCCATGGACATATCGCCTGCCTCCACAGTAGATACCGCCGTGCTGGGCTCGCCCCTCCCCGAGATCACCTGGTTGGAGCCCATACCAAACGGTCGGGTTCTCACCGATGGGAACGATCCCGCCGAACGGGCCGTCCAGCGGGACTCGATCCGTCTCGCATTCATCGCTGCGCTGCAGCACCTCCCCCCGCGTCAGCGCTCTGTTCTCATCCTCCGCGAGGTGCTCCGATGGAAAGCGAAGGAGGTGGCGGATCTGCTCGACACCACCGTCGCCTCGGTCAACAGCGCCCTGCAACGCGCCCGCGCCACCCTTTCCGAGCAGGGCGTCTCCGATGCGGGGACCTCCGAAGTGGTATCCGAGGACAACGAAGAACTCCTGGCCCAGTATGTCGAAGCATTCGAACGCTATGACATCGACAGACTGGTGTCGCTGCTCCGTGACGACGCCACCCTGTCCATGCCCCCGTACAACCTGTGGATCTCCGGTCCCGAGGAGATCGGGAAGTGGCATCTCGGACCCGGGATCGGCTGTCAGAACTCCCGTCTCGTACCGGTGATGGCCAATGGATCCAAGGCATTCGGTCATTACAAACTCCAAGAAGGCGTCATGAAACCGTGGGCGATACAGATCGTCGAGACCAAGGGTGACTGGATCGTGGGACTCAATGCCTTCCTCGACACCGACCGCATGTTCCCCCTGTTCGGGCTTCCTCCGATATTCGAGGGGTCCTAGGGGCAGACTGTGTCACACCAATCACATACCCTGTGACCCGTGACCGCCCTGAACCGCTTTTCCAAGCCGACCCGAACCTGGTTCGAAGACTCATTTCCGGCACCCACTGACGCTCAGATCGGTGGCTGGGATGCAATAGCTTCCGGCGAGCACACCCTAATCCACGCCCCTACGGGCTCAGGGAAGACTCTGGCCGCCTTCCTGTGGATGATCGACCGGCTCCTCCATGAACCGCCTCCAGTCCGAGCGGAGCGTTGTCGCGTTCTCTACATCTCTCCGCAGAAGGCGCTAGCACACGACATCGATCGAAACCTTCGGGCACCCCTTCTCGGAACACGACACGCAGCAGAGCGTCTCGGGCTGGACTCGCTACCGGAACTCACCACTTTCCTCCGAACGGGAGACACCCCCCAGAGCGAGCGACAAAGGATGCTCCGGACACCACCGGACATCCTCATCACCACACCCGAGTCGCTCTATCTCATGCTCAGCTCCCAGGCGCGGGAGACCCTACGTTCGGTGCGGTGGGTGATCGTCGACGAGATCCACGCCATCGCGGACAGCAAAAGAGGTTCCCACCTCGCAATCTCCCTGGAGCGTCTTGGTGAGATCGCAAACGAGCCGCAGCGAATCGGACTCTCGGCGACACAGCGACCTCTGGACACGATCGCCCAGCTCCTCGGTGGTGGCCAGCCAACACCCGATGGCTGGGACCCCCGACCCGTCGAGATCGTCGATGCGGCTGTGGAGCGTGCCATGGAGGTGGAGTTGGTCGTTCCCGTTGAGGATATGGCCGAGCCGGCACCTCCCAACCCGATGGACCCGGACGATCAGCCACCCGTCCGATCGATCTGGCCGGCGGTGCATCCCCGCATCCTCGAGCTGATACGCAGCCACCGCTCCACCATCGTGTTCGCCAACTCGAGACGGCTCGCCGAGCGGCTCTCAGGAGACCTGAACGAACTCGCGGGTGAGCCGATCACCCGCGCCCACCACGGATCGGTGTCGCGTCGGCAACGTGTCGAAATCGAGGAGAAGCTAAAACGAGGTGAGTTAGCCGCCGTTGTAGCCACATCCTCGCTCGAGTTGGGAATCGACATGGGAGCGGTGGATCTGGTGATCCAAGTGGAGGCTCCGACGTCGGTCGCATCCGGACTGCAGCGAGTGGGACGGGCAGGCCATCAGGTCGGTGAGGTATCGGTCGCCAAGATCTTTCCAAAGCACCGGGGAGACCTGCTGGTCTCGACCGTCGTGGCCAATCTGATGGAGAAGGGCGCCATCGAGGCGACGAGGCCCCCTCTCAGACCCCTCGACGTTCTCGCCCAGCACCTCGTCAGCGCGGTGGTGATGGACGATCGTGGCGTCGACGGCCTCTATGACCTGATCAGAGGTGCGGCGCCCTACTCGGAGCTAAGCCGTCCGGTGTTCGAGGCCACTCTCGATATGCTCGCCGGAAGATATCCCTCGGACCTCTTCTCCGAGCTTCGCCCGCGTCTGGTTTGGGACCGGGTCGATGGGACCCTCACGGCACGCCCCGGTTCCCGCCAGCTGGTGGTGACCAACCCTGGAACCATTCCCGACCGTGGTCTTTACCGCGTCGTCCTCCCCGACGGCTCCCGTGTCGGTGAGCTCGACGAGGAGATGGTCTACGAGTCCCGCCAGGGGGATCTCTTCGTACTGGGTGCCTCAACATGGAGGGTGAGCGAGATCACCACCGACCGGGTGGTCGTGACCCCCGCCCCGGGAGAGCCCGGCGCCAAAATGCCCTTCTGGCACGGCGACATCAGAGGACGTCCCCTTGAAACGGGTAGGGCGCTGGGTCGCTTCACCAGGGAGATCGCGTCTCTGGATCAGGATGACGCCCTCGCAACCCTGCACGACGATCACCACCTCGATGAGAAGGCCGCCAAGAACCTGATCGCCTACCTCGAGGAGGAGCGCTCGGTCACAGGGACTCTTCCCAGCGACGAGACCCTGGTGGTGGAGCGGTTCCGCGACGAGATCGGCGACTGGCGGATCGTGGTGCTCTCCCCCCTCGGGGCGCAGGTGCATGCCCCCTGGGCAATGGCTCTCACCTCCCGTCTTCGGGATCACTATGGGCCAGATGTGGATGTGATCTGGTCTGACGACGGAATCGCACTCCGCTTCCCCGAAAGCGACAACGTTCCCGGCGCGGACGAGCTCGCTCTTGACCCTGACGAGGTGGAGGATCTCCTACTCGACCAACTGGGAGATACCGCCCTCTTCGCAGCCCGCTTCCGGGAGGCGGCAGGGCGATCGCTGCTGCTGCCCCGGCGACGACCACAGAGCAGAACGCCACTTTGGTTGCAGCGACGTCGTGCTGCGGGGCTCATGTCGGTGGCCAAGCAGTTCGGAACCTTTCCCATCGTGCTCGAGGTCTACCGCGAGATCCTCTCCGACGATTTCGATCTTGATGCGCTCAAGGAAGTCCTGACGGCGATCCGCTCCCGAAAGTTGCGGCTGGCCGAAATCGAAGTAGACAAGCCCAGTCCATTCGCCTCGTCTCTCCTATTCGCCTTCGTAGCGGCATATCTCTACGAGGCGGACACCCCCTTGGCGGAACGCCGGGCGGCGGCGTTGACCCTCGACAGGGAACTCCTGGCCGAGCTGCTGGGGGACACCGAGTTGCGGGAGTTGCTCTCCACCAATGCCATCGCCGATCTCGAGGCAGAACTGCAACGACTTACCCCCGAACGCCTGGTTCGGAGTGTCGACGGGGTCGCCGACCTCCTCAGGGATCTGGGACCTCTGACCATGGCCGATATCGACGTCCGGGTCGACGGCCATGACGTAGAGAACGCCCTGGAAGATCTGGAGGCCGCCCGTCGTGTCATGAGGGTGATGATGAATGGGTCTGAGAGATGGATGGCCGTGGAGGATGCTGCCCGACTCCGCGACGCCCTCGGGGTGCAACCTCCAATAGGTGTCCCTTCCATCTTTCTCGAACCCGTCCCCGACCCGCTCGGTGATGTGATGGGTCGATACGCCCGAACTCACGGTCCCTTCACCACGACACAGGCAACTGCTGCCCTGGGTCTGCCCGACGGTGTCGTAAGAGATGTCCTCACTCGGCTCGAGACGGAGGGCCGGGTGCGTCATGGGAGCTTCCATCCGGGAGTCTCAGAGCCGGAGTGGGTCGACTCTGAGGTGCTGCGTCGGATCAAACGGCGTTCCCTCGCCGAGTTGCGTGGGGAGATAGAGCCGGTCGACCCGGCAACGCTCGGCAGCTTCCTTCCCAATTGGCAGCGTGTCACCGACACTCCCCCGAGGTCATCGGCTCAGCTTATCGAGACGGTACGACGCCTCCAGGCTGTACCCCTCCCAGCCTCCGAGCTGGAGACGTCTGTTTTGAGTGCCAGGATCGATGATGCTCCAGCACTCCTCGACCAGGCCATGATCGCCGGGGAGGTGGTTTGGGTCGGAAGAGGGACCCTTGGTCGATCAAACGGAAAGTTGGCCCTATATCTCAGGGATGACTTCCCCTCTCTTTCGCTCCCGGTAGGAGAGACACCGGATGGCCAACTACATGACAATCTCAGGGACCATCTCACCACCAGGGGTGCCAGCTTCTTCGGTTCGTTGTACGAGAGCGCCGGTGGTGGTGATCCCGACGAGGTCCTCGATGCCCTCTGGGACCTCGTTTGGGCGGGTGTGGTCACCAACGACACGCTTGCCCCGGTTCGGGCCCTCACCAGTCGGCGCCGGGCCCGAAGAGGGAGGGGTGCCCGCACATTGTCCTCGTCATTCCCGGCTCACGCATCGGGTCGATGGTCGTTGGTCTCAGATCTGATGTTGCGGGAACCGTCGCTCACGGAATCTGCCATGGCATGGGCCGAGCAGATCCTGGAGCGTCATGGGGTTGTCACCCGCGACACGGTTGCCGCAGAGGATTACCCGGGTGGGTTCACCGCGTTATATCCGGTGCTGAACACTCTCGAGGAAACAGGTCGGGTGCGTCGCGGCTACTTCGTCGAGGGCCAGGGCGGCGCCCAGTTCGCCCTCCCCGGAGCCGTGGACCGGATTCGATCCGCTGGGAGCGACAGCACCGTCGTGCTTCTCGCCGCAACCGATCCGGCCAACCCCTATGGCGCCGCACTTCCCTGGCCGGAGGTCGATACCGGGCGTCTCGCGCGGTCGGCGGGCTCGTACGTCATCCTCTCCGACGGTGCTCTTGTTGGCTACGTGGAACGGAGGGGCAAATCCGTCCGCATCCTCGATGCTCAAGACGACGGCACTCTCGCTGGAATTGCCGCGGCACTCCGGCGGTTGGCGGCTATCAACGGGAGGCTCACCGTGGAGACAATCAACGACGGACCTGTCAGGAGCGCGCCACTCGGCACACATCTGACAGACCAGGCATTCGTGGTAACCACCAAAGGACTCCGTTCCAGCGGGTAGATGGAACTTAGTTGTCCCCCAGGTGAGCGCTGCAAAGTCAGAAATATCGGTACTCCTCACACCATTCGAAGTTTTTCTGTCAGTGGCGTTTTGTACTGTTATCTTATGTTTGAAGTTGTCAGTGATCTAGAAGTCTCCACTTCCGATGTGGGGTTCTTTGACCGGCTTGAAGCTACCGAGCCCGGTTTGGAATTGGCGGCGCTGCTCGAAGAGGT
>WHTL01000141.1 GCA_009377735.1 Acidimicrobiia bacterium | reverse complement strand
TGCCTGCACAACTGGAATTATGGGAGGCGAGATCTGGTCTGCGGCGGGCGTCGTCCCCGGATCACGAGGTGTCAATACCACCGACCGGACCTTCTTCCGGGAGGTACCGGGAGAGGATTGTGCCTCGATCAGGACCGATGTGCCATGGCTCTCTGTGACGCCCACAACGGGTCGAACCGCGGCCGACGACGTAACCGAAATCGAGGTGACGGTCGATGGCTCCGAGCTGGAAGTCGGCGAGTACCACGCCACCCTGCTGATCCAGACCAGCGACGCCGCAACAGTGGAGACCCGGCTGCCGGTCACACTAACCGTGACCGAGTCGGAGGAGCCGCCAACAACGGAACCACCGATCACGGAACCACCAACGACGGAACCGCCGACAACCGGGCCTCCGACGACGGAGCCACCGACCACGGAGCCTCCAAGCACCCAACCACCGAGCACGGAACCTCCAGGTCCCGATTGGAGTGAACCCGATCCCGATTTCCAGTTCGGTGACGTCGGCGAGGGTCACCTTTTCGACTACGAGATCCACTGGCTGGCAGCGAACGGGATCACCTTCGGGTGCAACCCGCCGGAAAACACCCTGTTCTGCCCCGACGACGGGGTGACACGTGGGCAGATGGCGGCGTTCCTGGCCCGTGCGTTGGATCTTCCGGCTGGCGATAGCCAATTCGACGACACCATCGGCCATGTGTTCGAGAACGATGTGGCGGCATTGGCTGCGGCCGGGATCACCTACGGATGCAACCCGCCCGACAACACCAAGTTCTGCCCCGACGACGGTGTAACCCGTGGACAGATGGCGGCCTTCCTTGTGAGGGCGCTGGAT
The DNA here is from genome assembly GCA_009377735.1 of Acidimicrobiia bacterium. Classification (GTDB taxonomy): domain Bacteria; phylum Actinomycetota; class Acidimicrobiia; order Spongiisociales; family ZC4RG35; genus WHTL01. The sequence continues at coordinate 8,819 of WHTL01000141.1, read as the reverse complement.
CTTCCTGCCGCCTCCGGCGCCTTCGATGACACAGTGGGCCATGTGTTCGAGAACGATGTGGCGGCATTGGCTGCGGCCGGGATCACCTACGGATGCAACCCGCCCGACAACACCCTGTTCTGCCCCAATGACGGTGTGACCCGTGGACAGATGGCAGCGTTCCTCTACCGTGCCCTGGCACCTGGGGACTTCGACTAATCAGCCGAGACGATGGTGAACCCAGACCCGCGGCTCGGTGTAGACGGCGTGGTCGTGTTCGACGGAACAATGCACGGGGTTAAGGGCGCCGGGGACCTCGATGTCGCCGGTGATATCGAATGGTTGTCCCGTCCAATCACGCCACTCGGCCAAAGATCCTGCGATCGTCATGGCACGAGGACACACCGAGAGCAGTTCGCCACCGGCGCGGACATGTACCCGGAGCCAAGGGTCGTAGGGAAGCCCGTCATCACGAGTTCGCCAGGCATACTCGGACATGGGCGTGTGGGGCTCCTTCGTTTTTTGGCTTGGACGCACAGGGGCATAAAGGTCGTCGAAACCCAGACGTTTTACGTTGTCTCGCATGGCGGCGAGCATCACCGGCGCGAGACCGGCACCACGCATATCGGGACGGATGGCGATCTCCAATGCCGAGACATGGGTGGGGGTCCGCCCGAGGGCATGGTCGTGCCATCCCCAACGGATCACCCCATCCCAGCCGTCTTCAGGGAGCACGGGACGCCCCACCTCCTCACCGAGGACAAAGGGGACTGCGAAGGAGCGTGCCACGGGCCGCTCCGGTTCGGCATCATCGAAGGCAATCATCGAGAATTCGACGAAATCCTCGCTGACCCGGTTGTAATACAGATTGGAAATCGGATCCTGCTGCAGGAAGACCGGCCACAGATTGTCGAAATCCCAGAGCATCGGCTCCAGATCGGGGCGTTCGTCGATTGGTACGACCGTAAGGGCCACGGGATTCTGTCACCTTCCTGGAGCAAGGGATCGGATGCCTCGCGCGGACCCTACTCTTCGATCACAGAGAGAACATTCCCGGCCGGATCGGTGAACCAGGCGATGAGGGGACCGCCGCCGCGGAAGATGCCCTTCTCGTCCTGGTCGAAGCCCTCATACCTTTCGAACGTAACGCCACGCTCGGCGAGAGAATCGACAGCGGTTTCGATGTCCTCGACGGGGAAGTTGAGAATGGTGTAATCGGCCGGTGTGTGGTCTTCTTTGGGATAGACGAGGGTGTCTCGACCTCCGGCGAGATGCAGGGTGAGCATCCCGTTCTCCTCGGAGACCTCAACACCCAAGACGCCCTGATAGAACTCCTGAGCCCTGGGTATGTCATCGACGGCGAAACCGCTGAACGCTCTGGTATTGGTGAACATGAGCAACCTCCTGGTGGGTGGGGATATGCCCTCCCTTCCCCCTTGGACGGTGTCAGTTATGAAAAATCATCGGTCATTGCTGACCCCAATGCCCGGGCGACGGGTTCGGTGGTCTCGATGACGATGGTGTGGTAGCCGTCGATAAGGCTGAGGACATGGTCGCGTGGGCCCGCAAGCCACTCCTCGCTTCCGTAAAACGCCTCTTCCTGCCGCTCACGCTCATATAGGTCCGTGAATGCCCGAATGAGGAAAGCCTCCTCGGCTCCATCCTCGTTGACGAGGGAGGTCCCACAAGCCACCACCTCGATCCCGTGCTGTTTCAAGAGTGGAAGAGACTCTTCTCGCATGCACCGCACGAACTCGTCTTGAGTCCCGCGATGGAGCCGATAGGTTCGGATCTCGAGGATCACCCTCGCACCCTATCGCTCCTCTGTAGGCGGTCTGGCCGGATTCGGACCCTTTTGCGTCTCCCTCACGGGGATAGGTGTGTGCTTCGGTCGCCATCGGTGGTCGATGGAGAGGTGGTGGCGGACGGGGCCGCCACCGTTGCAGCAGCGGATTCGCTGGCGTCCAGGTCTCCGCAGGCAACCGTCGTCAGACAGGTGACCAGCAGAATCGCTGACATCCTTCGTATCCGTTCTCGTCTCTCCTGCATCGCATCCTCCATCACTCCGTTGGTACCACTCCTTGGTACCCAGTCCACAGTCAACCGGAGGGGTGTGACAGAAACGGAAAATCACGGCCCAACCCCGACAAACTCACCCATCTGTGATGATTGGTGGTATGCCACAGATCTTGATCATCTTGGCCCTGGTGCTTGTTGCCTGCACGGCGGGATCGGACAACGCAAGGGTCCTTGCCGCCGAGGATGTGATCGAAGGCGATATCACGGTGGTCCCCGACTCGTCTGGTACACGGGCCTCCCTCCTTGTGACCACGTCGGTGGAGATGGCCTGCGCCGTGGTTTATGGCACCACACCCGAGCTGGGTGACGGCATCGCTACCGACTCGGACATGGCAGGCGGTGCGCACACCAACCACGAACCGATCTTGAGCGGCCTCCAGCCCGACACCGAGTATTTCTACCGGATACAGGGGTCGGGCGCCGATGGCCAGCTTTACCGGAGTGAGCTGATGACCTTCCGCACTCCGACGGCTGACCCGCTGAATCGCCCGGGCGAGAACATTGCCCCCGACGGGGAGGTGTCCGGTGTGAGCTCGGAGTTCTCCGATGCTTTCGTTGGGGCGCAGGCAATCGACGGCGACCCGATAACCGCCTGGTCGACTGCGGGGGATGGCGACGATGCCTGGATAGAAATCGATCTTGGCGCACCCACCGACGTGGTGGGTTTGGGCTTTCAAACCAGGGAGATGGGAGACGGCACCGCGATCGTCAACTCATACACGATCACCGTCGACGGGGGCGACCCATTGGGGCCGTTTGCGGTCGGGCCTGGGCTCTCGGTCGTTGACGTGTCCTTCACCGGTCAGATCCTGCGGTTCGAGGCTGTTGAAACCACAGGTGGCAACACCGGTGCTGTCGAGATCGAGATCTACCGATAGCTTCCGCCAGGGGGCCCGTCGTCTTGACGTCGACCACCTCATACGAGGGATATTTCGCCGTCGCCTCGCTGGTCTCTTGCGATCAGGTCAAGATCCACGAGAATAACCGAAGACATGGGCAGCAAGAAGAGTCTGCGGACGCGGGTGGTGGCGACAGCCGAGTCAACCCTGGCCAAGAACCATTATGTCACCCCCATCGACGTGCTCTTGGGTTTGCGTTGGCTCCACAGCACCAATGTGGATCGCTGGCGACAGGGTCGTGGCTTCAGCCTTGAGAATGTCATCGAGGTGGATCGCACCAAGGTGGCCGAGGCGATGGACATTTTCTTGAATTGGGCGCGTCACGAGGGTCTCGAGCCGAGCGAGACGGAATACCTCGCCCGCTCCCGGGGACACATCGTCCTTAAATTCACCGACGATGACGACGCCACCATGGAGCTCTTATACCGCATCCACTGGGTGTCTCCGTCGCTGCCGGAGAGCGAGCGCAAAGAGGCGGAGGTCGCGGCCAAGAAACCAGCCGACCTCCTGGTGATCTCGCCCCTGAAGGAATTCACCTGCGAGCAGTGTGGGGGAACGGGCGCCTTCCTGATCATGGAGGGTCCTGGACCTCTGTGCATGGACTGCGCCGATATGAGCCACCTGGTGTTCCTGCCTGCGGGGAACGCCGCCCTGACCCGCCGCTCCAAGAAGCTAAGTCACCTATGGGCGGTTGTGGTGAGGTACAGCCGGTCTCGTAAGCGCTACGAGCGCCAGGGGCTCTTGGTTGAAGAGGCGGCGCTCGAGGAGGCCGAGGCCCAATGTCTCGCCGACGACGAGGTACGGGCCCGCCGTCGGGAGCGTGATGCAGCCCGCCGTGAAATCGAGGATGACCAGCTCCGAGATGCCATTGCCAATGAGATCCTCCTTCTCTTTCCCGGGTGCCCCAAGGATCGAGCCGAGGCGATTGCCCGCCATACCGCCACCAGGGGCAGTGGTCGGGTGGGGCGGACCGCCGACGCTCGTGCGCTCGAGGCCCGACCGATCGAGTTGGCCGTAGGCGCCTCGGTCCGTCACCGCGACACCGACTACGACACGCTGGTCATGTCGGGGATGGACCGCCATGAGGCACGGGCACAGGTCGGCTCCGATGTGACCCACATCCTGGAGGAGTGGCGCCAAGGCCCGGTTTCGTGACAGAGCGAAGGACCCGGGGCGGCCTCACGAGCGGTCTTTTGATCAGCAGTCGGCGAGGGCTCCGAGGGCCCGGCAGATCTCTTGTCGGGGGTGTGATAGTGAGCCGACCCGCTGGGTAAGGAACGTTCGGGTGATCGGTTGGAGATTGTCGAAGGAGGCGGCGCAGGGGATGCCAAGGCCCTGGTCGTGGTCGAGAGGCACCTCCGTAGGGATCCTCCGGATGGTTCTTGTCACGGGCGCCACGACAATTCTGCTCAGGACTGGGATCGCCTCGGAGCGGGTCACCACCAGCACGGGTCGTCGCTTGTCCTCCGCCTCGGCCCACCAGATGTCGCCCTGGGCGGGTATCACCAGGGTTCCTCTACGATCATCCGGACGGTGGCTTCGTCGCGCCAACCGCTCTCCTCGTGGGTCTGGGGGAGTGCTTCATAGCCAGCGATGATGGCATTGGCGGTACGCCGACGACGGTGTTGGTCTATCAACATCCGCAGGCCCCGCCGCACTGCCTCCGAGCGCGACTCAGCGACTCCTTCGGCCACCAGCTCGTCAATTGTTTTGGCGAGTTCATCGTCGATGCGTGTTACCAGTTGTGGCATGCGCTCAGCATACCAGAACGCAATGCCATGGTGTGACAGGGTTGCCACGCTGGCGCGATCTCCAAGGTGGGAGTCGTCTGGTGCCTTCGGTCCCCTTCGCACCGCGGATTTAGCGGCGCGGCTGTACGTCTTCTTCCGCGGGTCGGTTCACGCCGGTCTCATAGGCGAAGATCACCGCTTGGACTCGATCGCGGAGTCCGAGCTTCATCAAGATCCGCTTCACGTGGGTCCTGATGGTCGACTCTGCCACTACCAGCGCGGCTGCGATCTCGCCATTCGACAGCCCGCGGGCGACATGCTCGAGGACCTCCCGCTCGCGGGGAGTCAACCGGTCGACTCCGGTCTGATCGGCAAGCTCGGGAAGGGGTTGCTGGGCCATGCGATCGATCACACGCCGGGTGACCGACGGGGATAGGAGCGAGTCGCCGGCGGCGATTGTGTGCACCGCTGCGATCAGCTCCTCGGGTCGGGTTCGTTTGAGAAGGAAGCCCGATGCGCCGGCACGGAGGGCGCCGAACACGTAATCGTCCTGCTCGAAGGTGGTGAGGATCAGCACTCGTGAATCAGGGGCTGCCTGAGACAGCTCACGGGTGGCGGCAATCCCGTCCAGGTCGGGCATGCGGACATCCATCAACACCACATCGGGCGCCAGTCTTCGGGTGCGCTGTACCGCCTCCCTTCCGGTCGAGGCCTGACCGATGACCTGGATCTTCGGATCGACAGTGAGAAGCTCGACAAGCCCGGCGCGCATCAAGTCGTCGTCGTCGGCGATGAGCACGGTCGTCAACTGTGGGCGGTCTGGTAGGGGATCCGGGCATGAACGCGGTAGAGGCCGTTGCTTCGCTGGATGTCGAGGGTGCCGCCGAGCATTGCAGCGCGCTCACGCATCCCGATCAGCCCATGCCCCTCAACGGTGCCCGGTGAAGAAGAGACCGGGTTGGTGATCACGAGTTCGAGCACAGCATCGTCGAAAGCCAACTCGATGCGAGCGCTGCCCAACCCATGGCGTACCGCGTTGGTGAGTCCCTCCTGAAGGATCCGGTACGCAGCCTGATCGGAGGACGGCGCAAGGTCCCGCGGCACCCCCGAGGTTTCCAACTTGACCTTCAACCCGCCCGCCTCATGCTGAGCGATCAGCGTGTCGAGGGAAGCCAGCCCCGCCGGGACTTCGACCTCGGCGTCCGTCGAGCGGGCCTGGCGCAGGGTCCCAACAATGTGGTCGATCTCCTCGACCGTCTGCCGGGCCACCTCCTCGATCGCCTCGAGAGCAACGAGCGAACGTTCTGGCTCCGTCTGATGCCGCAAGCGGGCTGCGCCGGCGCGGACAGCAATCACATTGATGGCGTGGCCAGCAGAATCGTGGAGATCGCGGGCGATCCGGGCCCGCTCCTCAGCTGCGGCGAGGAGACGGTCGCTTGCGGCCTCACGTTCGGCACGCTGGGCGCGCTCCCTGAGTGCGGCAATGTGCTCGCGCCGCAGCCGCGTCCGCTCGCCCGCAAACCAGGCGACGGCCCAGGCGAGGCCGGTGTGGAGGAGCTCACTTGCGGGAAGGATCGCCTGGCCGGCGGCACTGGCACCCAAATACGCCACAAACAGCCCGACCACGGTAAGGCTCGTACCCGAGGTCCACGGGGTCTCCTCATCGCGGCTGGCGGCCAGCAGGTAGAGGGCAACGCTGGGACCGAGCAGCAGGTCGAGCCGGTAACCGAGACCCACCATCAGCACTCCTGCAGCCGAGCTGACCGTGAACACAACGACCGGGGAGCGTCGCCATGCGATGAGGGGGAGCGTTGAGCAGGCGGCCAGCACCACATTGACCACATCGAGCTCCCCCGACCCGGGACGAGACGGGTTGATACCGCCGTGTCGGAGCAGCGCCAGCGTTCCGGTGAGGGCGACCGAGGCAACTGCGACGTTGAGGAGCACTCCCGAGCTGGGCCTTGAGAGTCTGTGGGCTGTGGCAGTCGACGACATCACACCCCGAGAGTACTTCCGGCAGCGCTCTGGGGAATCCCCCTGGGGGATGACGCCTGTCGACTAAATGGGGACACAGAAGTTCCCCTCCCAGGGCGTTGTACGTGCGGCCTTTCTCCCATAGCTTGATCGACATGATTCAAAACCCACAACGATCGCGTGGGGGAGATCCCACGTGACTGATCCGTCGCGAGACAAAGACTCCAGGTCGGACACCACCCGACGATGGGTGAAAGTGGCTCTGCTCATCCTGGGTGTTGTGGTCCTGTTGGTCGCGGTGATGCTGCTTTTCGGTGGCGGGCACACACCACGCTTCGGTGGTCACTGATGACCCTGCCGCCCGTCGTGGATCATGCGATACGGCTCAGCGACGTCGTCAAGACGTATCCGGTGGCCGCCGGCGACTTCGTCGCACTCGACAACCTCACCCTGGACGTGGAACATGGTGACTTCGTGGCAGTGGTCGGGAGGTCGGGTAGTGGTAAGACGACACTTCTCAACCTGCTCGCTGGCATCGACCGGCCCACATCGGGAACGGTCTACGCCGCAGGCGCCGATCTTGGCTCCTTGTCGGAGTCCGGATTGGCTGCTTGGCGGGGAGACAACGTCGGATTGGTGTTCCAGTTTTTCCAACTGTTGCCCACCCTGACCGTCGCTGAGAACGTGATGCTGCCGATGGACTTCGCCAAGAAGATCCCGGTTGGCGAACGACGCGATCGCGCCCTGCACCTTCTGGAACGGGTTGGTGTCGGTGACCAAGCCGACAAGTTTCCTGCCACCCTGTCGGGTGGTCAGCAGCAGCGCGCCGCCATCGCCCGGGCGCTCGCCAATGACCCGCCGCTTCTGCTTGCCGACGAGCCGACCGGCAACCTCGATTCCGTCACGGCCAGCTACATCTTGGAGCTGTTCGCCGATCTGAACACGGATGGGCGCACCATCGTGGTGGTCACTCATGAATCCGATATCCGATCGATCGCGAGTCGCAGGGTGACCCTGGATGACGGCCGGATCGTCGCCGACGAGGGCGAGCGGACGGGCGTGTTGACATGAGCAAACTGTTGAATGTCAGGCTACGCCGGGATCTGGAAGCCACCTGGCCCCGGATGGTGATGATGGTGGTGGCGATCGCGGTCAGCCTGACGGTATTCGGTGGGGTGCTCTTTGCGTGGGACGCCGCCACCAGGGAGACCAGCAGCGCATATCTGGACACCGACCCTGCGTCGGCGACGATCGTGCTCGAGGAGGCGATCGACGCTGAAGAGATGGCCGCAATCACGGCTGAGGTTCAGGCCCAGCCGGGTGTCATCGAGGCGACTGGCCGCAGTCAGTTCAGCAGTGACATCGAGGTGAACGGCAATTCCCGGCGGATCCCGCTGCAGGTGTTTGCGGCCGCGTCGAACGATCCCATGCGGATGGCAAGCTTCGAGGTGCGCCAGGGCAGCTGGCCCCCGTCGTCCGGGGAGATCTTCATCCGCCGTGACTCGCTGGCCCTACTCGACGTAGCGGTCGGCGACACCATGACCATCAACACACCGGGCGGTGCACTGGCGCGGCTGAGGGTGGCAGATACCGTTTACGACCCCAGCCTGGCACCATCACCACAGCACCAGATGGGACACAGCTACCTGTCCACTTCGGCTTTGGTCGCCTCCGGGGAGGAAGATGTCCTGGACCAGTTGAAGATCCAGGTCGCTGACCCCGGTGAGACGACGCCGAGCCGGGACCGCGATGCCATCGTCGCCGTTGCCGGAGATGTCGGCGAATGGCTACAGCGCGAGCACGGTCTGGCGATTCTCGAGATCCAGGTCCCCGAGCCCTATGCCCACCCTCATCAGGGCCAGACCGACGCCTTGCTCCTCTCGCTGCTCGCCGGTGGGGCGGCCGCCCTGGTGCTGAGCACGATCCTGGTCGCCAACATGCTCAATGGGCTGTTCATCCAGCAGATACCCCAGATCGGGATCATCAAGGCGATCGGTGCCGGGTCGCGAGTCATCGGTCGTCTTTACCTGGCAATGACGCTGCTGGTGGCCCTGGCGGCCACAGTGCTCGCCCTAGCCCCCGCCATTCTTATCGGTCGCGTCCTCGTCAGCCAGGTCTTTGGGTTCGTTGATGTTGAGGCCGCCAGCCTCGCCCCCGC
>WHTL01000319.1 GCA_009377735.1 Acidimicrobiia bacterium | reverse complement strand
GTCTTGAATGGTGCCATCGGGGTTCCACATGATGTTCACGTTCTCCCAGGTGTCCTCACTGAGCACACGGTCGCTCCCGGCAAGGAGATGGGAGTCGAGGCGTCGGACCTCATCGGCGATCGATTCCGCCACCTCGGGGTTCTTGGTGGGGTCGGCGTTGGTCGATCCCAAGGAACCCTCCGACCACACCACCAGCTCGAAGGTGTCGCCGGGGAGTTGTTGCGACGAGGCGAGGTGGAGGCGGTATGTGCCCAACCGCTCGTCGGGGCAGTGCTGGAACGGACACGGTGTGGCGCCCTGTACCACCGCCATCGACGCTTCGGGGCCGTTGGGGATACCCGGGAACAGAGCGCCGACAAGCAGGAGGGCGACGAAGCCCGCGAGAGCCGTGATTCGGATCCGGGTGGGAGCAGACACGATAGATGCCGTTGCGGCCACCAACACGGTCAGACCCGAGGTGCCCACCCAAGCCGCCGTCCCCCGCAACCACCGGTGCTCCCCGAGGGCATACCCGAGTGCTCCCCATTCGAGACCACCGAGCGGATAGCGATAGCGGAGCCATTCCGCCCCCGCCCAGAGACCCACCACCAGGAGCCAGCGGCGCCATGGCGGGAGGGACTGAGCCCATCTGGTGGTGCTGATCGCTCCAAAGAGACCGGCGAAGAATGCCTGGAGAAGGGCGAGACCCACTGCGGCCACGAGTTCGAGTGTGGCCATCCACCACATCAGTCCTCCGTAGAAGACAAAACCCCAGACCAGACCATAGAGGGCGCCTCTCCACCATCCTTTTGTCCCGTCGAGTGCCCAGATCAGACCGGCGAGTCCGGGGACGACAGCCCAGATTCCCCATCCGAAAGGCGGGAAGGCGATCACGGCCAGCGCCGCGGCGAGGATTGTTACGACAAGACGCACCACCGGTAGTCAAGTCGATTTGGTGGGAGAACCTCGACGTTACGCCACGCCGCGTCGGCGATAGCGAACAGATCGCCCGCTACCGTCCATCTTCATGGAATCGGATCTGGCGTTGGCACTGCGGGTGGCGAAGGTCGCAGCCCGGATGATCGGCGATGTCATGGACGATCCTCCACCGCCTGACTGGAAGGGTGAGGTGAATCCGGTCACTGAGATCGATCGCCGTACCGAGTCTGCGGTGATGGATCTGATCGGCTCAGCGAGACCCCACGACGGTCTCCTCGGGGAGGAATCGGGTGGTGTCGACTGGGGTGACGGCCGCGTCTGGATCATCGATCCCCTCGACGGCACCGTCAACTTCGTCCATCGTCTCCCACAGGTGTCCGTCTCGATTGCCCTATGGGAGAACGGCGAGCCTCGAGTGGGGGTGGTCCACGATGTCGCCCGCGATGAGGTGTTCTCGGCGGTGTCTGGTGAGGGTGCCTATCTAGACGGTGAACGGCTCGATCTGTCGACCCGCCAGGCCGTTCTTGGCGATGCGTTGGTAGGCACCGGTTTCCCATACGACCGCCAGAAGCGGGCCCAGGAGTATTCCACGATGTTCGGACGCGTGATGTCGGGTGTTGGGGGTATGAGACGTCTAGGATCATCGGCCCTCGACTTCTGTTGGGTAGCTGCTGGTCGTCTCGATGCCTACTACGAGCCGTCGATAGAACCATGGGACGGGGCGGCGGGTGTCATCGTTGTCGAGGAGGCGGGTGGTGTGGTCACCGACATGACCGGGAACCCCTACCGGCTCGGTGAAGGACCGATCGCAGCGCATCCAGCCATCCACGCCGAACTGGTCGAGTTGATCACGGGATGACAACGTCATGGGTCCTCTCGGCCGAATCGGTTTGGGGAGGCGACGGGATTATCGGCGACACGCTGCACATTCGGGACGGTCTGATCGAGGCGGTGACCACGGGTGGCGGCGACGCCGACGAGCACTACCAAGGCGTGATCGTGCCCCGGTTCATTGATTCCCATTTCCATCCGTTCGATTACATCGCCTCACGGACGGGGTTGTCTCTGGGTACGGCGGACGACATGAGTGAGGTGTTGCAGCGACTGGCCGAGGCCGACGCGGACCTGCCCGAGGGTGTTGCCCTCGTCGCCGATGGCTTCGACGACTCCGTCATTGGACGGATGCCAACCGCCACCGAACTGGATACGGTGACGATGGACCGGCCCATCGTCGTTCATCGGATCTGCGGCCATGTTGCCTCGGCGAATACTCCCGCACTTCAGATAGCGGGTGTTGTGGACGACCGACCGGACCCCGAAGCAGGGTCCTTTCGTCGCGACGGTATGGGACGCCTCACCGGCGTGTTCGACGAGACCGCCGTAGGGATGGTGACGGCAGCCATCGGCCCGCTCACCCCAATTCCAGACGAGGAGACCGGCATATCGATACTGGGCGAGCTCACCTCCCTGGGCATCTTCCGGATCGGTGCCATGGTCGCGATGTCCGACACCGAGACGGATCAGACGGACCCATTGCACACCCTGCGCCGGGTCGGCGACCGACTTCCCCTGGCTCTCGATGTCATCGTCATCACCGATGACCCCGCCGACCTGTCCAGGGCATCGTCGCTCCTCGACGGCACGGAGCGGAGCCGGTTCTGGGGTTGGAAGGGGTTTGCCGACGGGAGTCTCGGGGGACGCACGGCTGCCCTCGCCGAGCCCTACTGGGATGCGCCTGATGCCAGGGGGACCACCAGACTGGATGGCGACCACGCCCTGGATATGACACGGACGAGTCTCGGGCTGGGCGGAGTCTCCGCCATCCATGCCATCGGCGACGCCGCCCTGGCAAATGTTCTCGATGTGTTCGCCAGGGCAATCGACGAGGGCGCCGATCCGAGACGACTCCGCGTGGAGCATGTCTCCGTGGCCTCACCGTCACTTATCAAGCGTATCGCCGAGCTTGGGGTGGTCGCCTCGGTACAGCCCTCCTTCCCCGTCTCCGACAGTGTCTGGCTCGAAGATCGGCTCGGTCCCGAGAGGATGTCGCGGGCGTATCCGTTCACCGCACTTTCCGCGAGCGGAGTTCCGCTCATCTTCTCCTCCGACGCTCCGGTGGAGACCCCAGATGTGGTCGCGGCGCTGTCTCATGCCGTCTCCTCGGGTCTCACCCCCGAACAGGCACTCGCCGGTTACACCACCACACCCAGAGACCTCCTCGGTCTCGGAGAACCGTTCGCATTGGGGTCTCCCGCAGACTTTGTACTCCTTGATGGGCCACCCGGCAAGGCCGAGTCGGTGATCGGCGTGTGGGCCAACGGTTTGCGGTTGGCCGGCGCGCCGAGGAATCTAGGGCAATGAGTTCCATCACCCCCGAAGACATCGAACAGATCGTCGAGTCGGCACTGAAGAAAGCCGACGCCTTGGTCGACAACCTGACCGGCTCCGAGGACCACACCTGGGACGCCATCATGGCCCCCCTTGACCTGATCGGTGATTCCCTGTCTCGGACATTCGGGGAGTCGGCATTCATGGGATACGTACATGACGATCCCGAGGTGAGGGACGCGGCCCGGGCTGCTGAACAGCGGATCGGCCAGTGGGGGGTGGCCCTCATGTTCCGCGACGATCTTTACACCGCGGTGAAGACGTACTCCGAAACCGAGGAGGCAGCGGATCTCGAGGGAGAGAAGGCCAGGGCGCTGGAGCACACGATGCGGGATCTGAGAAGGGCTGGTCACGAGTTGCTACCAGAGGAGCGCGATGAGCTCCGCACCCTTTCACAGCGTTTGGTCGAGCTTGGAATCGCCTTCCAGAGCAATATCGATGAGGACACCCGCGGCCTCGATGTGACAGCCGACGACCTCGATGGGCTACCACCTGGATATCTCGAATCTCTGGAGGATGGTGGAGAGGAGGGGACATATCGGATCACGACCGCCTATCCCCACGTGATCCCATTCATGGAGCATGCCCGCCGTCGTGATCTTCGGGAACAACTCAGTTTTCTTTTCAACACCCGCGCCGTTGAGGAGAACAGGGCGCTCCTCGACGAAGCGCTCGACATTCGTCACCGGATGGCGCAGCTCTTCGGTCGGGCGAACTGGGTAGACCACCAGCTAGAGGTGCAGATGGCCGAGGACGCTGCCACCGTCGAGGAGTTCTACGAATCGCTGATCCCGGCACTGACCGAGCAGGCTCGGAAGGACATCGAGGCAATGACCGCGCTGTTGGAGGAGGACAATGGCGAGGACACACTCCGGGGGTGGGACTGGCGTTTCTACGACACCCGACAGAGGGAGGCGCTCGGTGTCGATCCCACGGTCATCTCCGCCTATTTTCCCCTGGAGTCGGTATTGGAGGGGATGTTCCAGCTGACCGGCGAGGTCTTCGGTATAGCGTATGAGCCAACCGAGATCGAGACTTGGAACCCCGAGGTGCGGAGCTATACCGTGTCCGACTCTGCCACCGGTGAGCCCATCGCCACCTTTCACATGGACCTACATCCCCGCCGGGGAACCTTCGGCCATGCAGCCGCATTTCCCCTGATCCGGACCCGTCAACTCCCCGACGGGAGTCGCCAG
>WHTL01000007.1 GCA_009377735.1 Acidimicrobiia bacterium | reverse complement strand
GCCGATGCTGATCGTGCCGCCAAAGGAGGGTCGGGGTCGGGGGATGGACCATCCCACCTCGGTGCCCACCCTTGCCACATTTGCCCAGGCGAGACCGCCCAGTGCTACGACGACCCCTAGGTTCGGCATCGCCTTGATCTCAGGAACGAGCCACGTGTCACGGCAGGTGTTGGTCTCGATGGTGGTCGGCTTGTTGTCGGGTGGGGCGCAATGCACCACCGCGGTGATCCGACAACCGGTTGCGTTGGGCCATGGTGGATCGTCTCCCAATTCCCGGTCGACCAGACCCACCTTGTGTAGGGCCCTGAATAGCCACCGGCCCGAGTTGTCACCACAGAACATCCGTCCTGTTCGGTTGGCGCCGTGGGCTGCGGGAGCAAGCCCCACGATGAGCACGGAGGCGTCGAGGGGGCCGAGGGCAGGGACGGGTCTTCCCCAGTAGGTCTCATCTGCGAAGGAGGCGCGTTTGACGTCTGCGATGTGCTCTCGCCAATCCACCAGCCGCGGGCAGAGCCGGCAGTCGGTGAGACCCTCGTGGGGTTTCATTACGGGGTGAGAGCGCCTGTGGAGACCTCGGAGAGGGCGTTCCAGAGCATCCAGCCCAGCCCATGCTTCTCCACCTCTTCGATCTGTGATCGCACCTGGGAGGCGGTATATCCGAAGTCCTGCAACCACGGCCGAACCACCACGGCCCGGGGAAGACGTTCCATCCCGTCGGCGAGGGCCTCCTCCACCAGGGTCGCCGGGTGATCGTTGGGATTGTCCAGGTTGTACCAACCGCTTCCATAGTGGGATGGGTACACCATGGGCGAGGCAACATCGACCACGTCGAGCATCTGTTCCCAGTTCTGGCCTATTCCGCCGTCGTCGGTAGCCCTGGTGATGAATCCGAAGATGTCGGCCGCCACGGCACACCCCTGGGGATGAAGACGGCTGGTCGCCTCGGTGAGGAAGGATCTGATCGCAGAGACCCGGGCCTCCCCGGTGACCCCTCCTTCGAACTCGACCGACTCGGGTCGGTCGTCTGGGTAGCGAAGGTAGTCGAATTGGATCTCGTCTACGCCGGCGGCACATGCCTCGTCGGCAAGGTCCAATCCGTACTGGCGGGCGGCCTCGTTTGACGGATCGAGGAAGTACTGGCCGCCCGACTCGTGCGGTTGATCCGTCGCCGTGTCCCATGCAGCCATGTCGGGTATCGCCTGTGCCGCCACCGGATCCTGGAAGGTGGTGATCCGCCCTATCAGATAGAGATCGGCGGCGTCTGCCTTCTCCACAAGCGATTCCAGGTCGTAGAGGGGATTGACGGCACCGGCGCTACGGGCCATCTCCACCTCGCTCTCGTACCAGATATATCCGGATTCATCCTTCAGGTCGAGCATGATCGCGTTGAGTTCGGTCCCCTTGGCCATGGAGATGTACCGATCGAAGTTGTTGGCTGCGGCCTCGCCTCCAACGTGTACCGCCTTCAAGACCCGCGGTTCAATGGTGACCACTTCCTCCCCTGGTCCTCCTGCCCATTCAAATGTGTTTCCGTGCCAGGCCGGTCGAGTCACGTTTATAGTTCCCGGACTGGCTCCCCTCACCACGAACCGACCATCCGCATCGGATATCCCTACCGCACGCCCAGAGCGCACATAGGCTCCCTCCACCGGGACTTTGTCAGGGGTGGTCACCCGTCCCCTCAGCAGCTTGGCCCTGATAACCACGTCGACGGGCTCTTGGGGGTAATCGGGCACCATGATGTTGGTGGAGCTGTGTCCCGCGGCGGAGACGGCGAGAGTCTGTGTCTCTCCTGACCATCCCAGCGACACCAAACCCTCCTCATCAGAGACACCCTGGGGGTCGCTGTTGACAGCAACCTCGGCGTCAACAACGGGCACGCCCTGATCGTCGAGGACGCGCACTACATACTCGTCAGATCCAGCCAAGAAGATCCAGCCTGCCCACACAAGCCAGCCGACGGTGATGATCACGAGCAAACGAATGTGACGCTTGCTTCTCACAGGTGCCTCAGGTTACCAACACGGTCGCCCGGATCGGGAGTCGCACACGCCCGAAACGCTCTCATTCCACATTGCCCGACAGAGTCGGGGATGGTACCTTGGCCCCACAGAATGCCGAGGATAGGGACGTTCGGCAAGGGTTTGCCCCGATCCTCAGAGGGAACCACCTTCGATCTCGGATGTTCGGAGGTACTGGCTGTGAGAGCACGGACGGCAAAGACCCATCGTGGGACAGTGCTGGCTGATCCCGTGGGCATGTACCTCGATGACATCTCCGGTGACCAACTCCTTACAGCAGAGGAGGAGGTGGCGCTGGCCCAGACGATGGAGCGTGGCCGGAGCGCACTCTCTCGCCTCGAGCTTGAGACCGACCTCGATCCACCAGAGCGACGACATCTCAAGAGCCTCGTCCACTTGGGCGAAGAAGCGAAGATGACGTTCATCCGCTCCAATCTCCGGTTGGTCATCTCCATTGCAAAACGGTACGGCGGACGCGGCATGGACATGCTGGACCTCATCCAGGAAGGAAATCTCGGCCTCATCCGGGCAGTGGAGAAGTTCGACTGGCGCAAGGGATTCAAATTCTCCACCTATGCCACATGGTGGATCCGCCAGGCGATAACACGGGGAGTCGGTAACCAGGGCAGAACCATCCGCCTCCCGGTTCACATGGTCGACATCGTACGCACCGTCCAGGAGGTCCAGCAGAGTCTCCTCGAGCGATTTCAGCGCCCACCCACCATTGAGGAAATCTCGGCCGCTTCCGGGGTAGACGTCGAGCATGTAGAGCTGGCTCTCTCCGCCCCACGTGAAACCATCTCCCTGGATCAGCCGATCGGTGACGACGGCGCCCTGGAACTGGTCGACTTGGTCGAGGATGCCAACGACAACGATCCCTTCCTCGACGCCGATAGGGTCCTCCGCGACCGTGATCTCCTTTCCGCCATCTCCTTCCTCGACCCAACCGAGAAGGAGATCATCGTGCGCCGCTTCGGGCTCGACGGCGAGGCCCCCCAAACACTCACCAACATCGCCGCCGCCCTCGACCTGACCCGCGAACGTGTCCGGAAGACAGAAGCCAAAGCCATCGCCAAACTCCGCCACCCCAGCTGCCCCGTAAACCTAGTCAGCCTGGTGTGACTGTAACTTCTGGGGGACTCCGTCCCCCAGACCCCCAACGGCTGCCTCTGGCTCACTTCTCGCGTGGTCGGGGCCGTCCGACTTCACCTCCGCGACCCATTGCCCGTCTGTCGAGTCAGGGTGATTTTCGGGTTCAGTGTGGCCGCGTTCGAGGTCTCCCCTAGCCTCGTGGTAGCCAGTGGCTGCGGGATCGCACGTCAGCCTTGGGTGAGTGCCTCCGGCCTTGATACTGGTCGTGGCGAGCTTGTCGAAGGTCCCAATGCCTCTGGTGGAACAGCCTCACCCGGACCCAAAGAGCGCTCTACCTCCGCGACCCGATCTGGTCGCGAGAAAGTCAGCTCGGGGGGTGTGGGGGGCTTCACTTTGCGAGGCGAAGCCGAGGCAAAGATCGGCCCCCCACAAAAAACAGCCTTACCCGGACCCACAGAGCGCTCTACCTCCGCGACCCGATCTGGTCGCGAGAAAGTCAGCTCGGGGGTGTGGGGGGCTTCACTTTGCGAGGCGAAGCCGAAGCAAAGATCGGCCCCCCACAAAAAATCAGCCGATGGCGCCCATTTCGGTCATGTTTAGCTCGATTAGGCGGTTCATCTCCACGGCGTACTCCATGGGGAGTTCCTTGACGATGGGCTCGATGAAGCCGGCAACGATCATGGATGTTGCTTCGTCTTCGGTGAGGCCGCGACTCATGAGATAGAAGAGCTGCTCCTCGCCGACCTTGGAGACGGTTGCCTCGTGACCCATTTCGGCATTGTTCTCCTCAACCTCCATGTACGGGTAGGTGTCGGAGCGCGAGTCCTCATCGAGGATGAGCGCGTCGCATCGTACGAAGCTCTTGGCGTTCTCGGCGCCTTCCTGAACCTGGACGAGACCGCGATAGCCGGCGCGGCCCCCACCCTTGGAGATCGACTTGGAGACGATGGTGGACGTAGTGTCGGGAGCGACGTGGACCATCTTGGCCCCTGCGTCCTGATGTTGACCCTCATTGGCGAAAGCGATGGAGAGCACCTCACCATGCGCCCCTGGCTCCATGAGCCAAACGGCCGGGTACTTCATCGTGAGACGAGAACCCAGGTTTCCGTCCACCCATTCCATGGTGGCGTTGCGATAGGCCGCGGCCCGCTTCGTCACCAGGTTGAAGACGTTGTTCGACCAGTTCTGAATGGTGGTGTAGCGGCAACGCGCCCCCTCCTTGACCACGATCTCGACGACTGCGGCGTGGAGAGAGTCGGTGGTGTACACAGGGGCCGAGCAACCCTCGACGTAGTGAACATACGCACCCTCGTCCACGATGATCAGGGTTCTCTCGAATTGGCCCATGTTCTCGGAGTTGATCCGGAAGTAGGCCTGGAGTGGCTGATCCACATGGACACCGGGGGGAACATAGATGAACGATCCGCCCGACCACACCGCCGAGTTGAGGGCAGCGAACTTGTTGTCGTTGGGCGGGATGATGGTCCCGAAGTGCTCCTGCACCAGCTCGGGATGCTCCCGAACGGCGGTATCGGTATCCATGAAGAGCACACCCAGTTCCTCGAGGTCCTCGCGGTTGCGGTGGTAGACAACCTCGGACTCGTACTGGGCAGTTACCCCAGCGAGATACTTCCTCTCGGCCTCGGGAATACCCAGCTTCTCATAGGTCTGTTTGATGGACTCCGGGACCATGTCCCAGTCCTTGGCCTGACCCTCGGTGGGCTTTATGTAGTAGTAGATATCATCGAAGTCGATGGTGTCGAGCAGACCACCGCCACCCCAATCGGGGATGGGTCGTCGCAGGAACCGCTTGTAAGCCTTGAGTCGGAAGTCGAGCATCCACTCAGGCTCTTTCTTCATGGCCGATATCTCGCGGATGACCTCTTCCGACAGACCCTTCTTGGGTGTCGAGAAGTAGTCGACCTCGTCGCGCCAACCGAGTTGGTAGGAACCAAGATCGAGATCAACGGTGGTCATGGTGATACACCTCGGATTTCTCTAGAAAACGTACTGGTAGGAGTGCATTTCCACTACCTACATAGTGAATTATAGCGGTCTCGCCCACTACGTCCATACCGAGCGCCGGACTCCCGCATACATTCCAACACCACGCCCTCGGGACGATATTCCCCAAACCCTAACGATTCAAGGACACCGGCTGGGACCGTTTTCGGCCCGAGGCAAAAGCGTGCAAAATCCAGAAACGGTTGCTCTCGACGTCCCAGTCGGAAAGGACCTTGGCAGCCACCGGACTTGAGGTGTGTTCGAGATGGCCCTCCACCAGTTCCCGCAACCGGGCCAACTCCTCGGGGTTGGGTCGCTCCATGGACGGTGCCGTTGTCGCCGCGGCATGTCGCAAGGTCATTTCGGGATCCCAGACGTAGGCGGCGCCCCCGGTCATTCCAGCACCGAAGTTACGGCCCACCCGGCCCAGGATCACAGCTGTTCCGCCTGTCATGTACTCACAGCCGTGGTCGGAGCACCCTTCGATGACAACGGTGGCACCCGAGTTGCGTACGGCAAAGCGTTGCCCAACGGTGCCCGCGATGAAAACCGTCCCGCCGGTGGCACCGTAGAGCACGGCGTTTCCGGCAGCATGGGGTCTATGGATGCCCTCCCCTGGTCTGGGGGTGATCACGATGCGTCCTCCGCCCATCCCCTTTCCAACGTAGTCGTTGGCGGGTCCGGCCAGACTGAGATCGAGCCCGGGCGACAACCACGCACCAAAGCTCTGACCGGCGACACCCGAGAGCCGGATGCTGATCGTTTCCGGTGCCATCCCCTCGGTGCCCCAACGGGCCGCTATCTCACCCGAAAGTCTGGCGCCGATGGCCCGATCGACGTTGCTGATGGGATAGGCCAAGGTCAGGGACTCCCTGTTCTCGATCGCCCCGATGGCGTCGGCGAAAAGACGGTTGGTGAGGGTTGACTGCTCGAATCGACGGAACCCGGGATGTCGGAGTCTGCCCTCGGCCCGAACCAAAACCTGGGACAGACCCTGGGCGAGAGCACTGTCGTCGGCGGGTTCCAGGAGATCGGCACGACCGATCACCTCGCCAAGACTGCGCACACCCAGCGAGGCGAGATGTGTCCTCACCTCCTCGGCCAACATTCTGAAGAGGGCAACCACCTGTTCGGCCGCACCTGTGAACTTCGCTCGCAGATCCTCCCGCTGGGTGGCGATTCCCACAGGGCAGGTGTTGAGATGGCACTGCCGCACCATCTTGCACCCGAGGGCGAGAAGGGGCAGGGTTCCGAAACCAAAACGCTCCGCGCCCAGAAGGGCGGCGATCACCACGTCACGTCCGGTACGAATACCGCCGTCGGTCTCCAGGGCGACACCGGACCGGAGACCGTTGGCCACCAATACCTGGTGTGCCTCGGCGAGCCCCAGTTCCCATGGACTGCCGGCATGCTTGATCGATTCCAACGGGGAGGCGCCGGTACCGCCGTCGGACCCCGAGATCAGGATTCCGTCGGCCTGTGCCTTGGCCACCCCAACGGCCACCGTTCCCACCCCTGGCTCCGAAACCAACTTGACCGATACCCGGGCCGTCGGTTTGAACGACTTGAGATCGTAGATCAGCTGGGCGAGATCCTCGATGGAGTAGATGTCGTGGTGTGGCGGGGGTGATATCAGACCGGTACCCGGTTCTGTATGCCGCAGCTGGGCGATCTCTGACGTCACTTTGTGACCAGGAAGCTGACCTCCCTCACCCGGTTTGGAGCCCTGGGCCATCTTTATCTGGTACTCCTCACCGGAGGCGAGATAGGTCGGGGTCACCCCGAAACGACCGGACGCAACCTGTTTGATCGCCGAGTTGCGTGACGTGCCGAACCGTAGGTCAGCCTCACCTCCCTCACCTGAATTGGAGAGTGCCCCGATGTGGTTCATTGCCTCCGATAGCGCCTCGTGAGTCTCCGGAGAGAGGGCACCCAGACTCATGGCGGCGGTGACGAACCGTCTCATGATGTGGCTGGCATCCTCGACATCCGACACCGGGATTGGACGTCGTTCGACGAACCGCAGCTTGTCACGGAGCTGGGTCGGGGGCCGATCCTCGATCTTCTCGAGGTAGGCCTCCCAGTCCTTCTGCTCACCGGAGCGGACCGCCCGTTGCACGGCCAGGACCACTGCCGGGCTGGTGACATGGAGATCACCACCGCGACGTTGCTTGTAGAAGCCGCCGGGATCCTCCTCCCCCTCATCGAACCGCTGGTGAAGTTGCAGGACTCCAGCGGCGATTTCGTCCAGACCCAGACCCGAGGTGCGGGCGGCGGCGTTCCTGAATGCCAGATTCCTGACCTCGTCGTCAAGACCCACCACCTCGAACAGACCCGATGCCCTGTATGCGGAAACGGTGCAGATCCCCATCTTGGAGAGAACCTTGAGGAGACCAGACTTGAGGGCGGAGCGATAGTTCTCCTGGGCCATCACGGGGTCCACCGACACCACATCTTCTGCGGCGAGGGTGCGCGCCTGGTCGATGGCCAGATACGGGTTGACCGCGGTCACACCACAGGCAAGAAGCATGGCCAGATCGTGGGAGTCGCGCACATCGCCGGTAACTGAGATCACCGACGCACGGGCCCTCATCCCCAGATCGGTGAATCGATGATGCACCGCGCCACAGATGATCCAGGGCGGGATGGGAGCGTGTTCGGCGTCGAGTTCCCGATCCGAGAGAACGATGAAGCGGGCACCGGCGCGTACCGCCGCCTCCGCCTCCTCCAGGATCTCGCTTATGCGCGCCCGCATCCCTTCAGGTCCATCCCTCCGGGGCCACACGGCGGCTATCCAGTGGGAGAAGAAGCGACTGTCGGAGCTCCGAACGATGGCCTCCAGCTCGGCGTCGGAGAGGATTGGCGAATCGAGCTCCATCACACTGGCGACGTTTGGTGTCTCATCGAGCACAAATGCCTGTCCACCCATATAGGTCCGCAGCGACATGACCGACTGTTCCCGTATCGGGTCCATCGGGGGGTTGGTGACCTGGGCGAAGAGCTGGTGGAGATAGTGGCTGACCCGACGAGGTCGGGACGACAGCGTGGCCACCGCGGTATCCGAACCCATCGAGCCGAGGGGACTCTTGCCTTCGGCCATCTCGGCGAGGATCACCCGCCGTTCCTCGGCGGTGTAGCCGAACACTCGTGACATGGCGGCCGGGTCGAACCGGTCGTCGGCGAGACGGTCGAATGGCTGCTGCACATAGAAGGTCTCGCTGTTGATCCACTCTCCGTATGGAGCCTGGCGGGCTAGCCGCGACTTGACCTCCTCGGAGAACTGGACCCTGAGCTCGGTGCGATCGAACAAGAGAACCTCACCGGGACCGAGCTGACCGGTCCTCTCCGCCTGCGCCTCCTCCTCGGGGCACACCCCGGCCTCGGACGCGACCAAGACCACATTGGGGGTGATGGTCCAACGGGCCGGTCGCAGCCCGTTGCGGTCAAGGCCGGCCAAGAGATCCTTACCGTCGGTGGCGGCAATGGCCGCTGGGCCGTCCCACGGCTCCATCAGAAAGGCGTGGTACTCGTAGAAGGAGCGTCGCACCGGATCGAGGTCCGACACGTTCTCCCATGCCTCGGGGAGCAGAAACTCCTTGGTGTGGGCCAGCCCCCGACCGGATCGGACCAAGAGCTCGAAGATGTTGTCGAGACTCCCCGAATCCGACTGGGAGTCCTCAAGGAAGGGAACGAGATCCCCCACCCTGGATCCCCACACGGAGTGTCGGATCTTGGGATTGGAAGCCGCCATCTCCCGGCCAAGCATCCAAGATCGGTTGGCGGCGATTGTGTTTATCTCGCCGTTGTGGGCGAGGGTGCGGAACGGCTGGGCTATCGCCCATGCGGGGAAGGTGTTGGTCGAGTACCGCTGGTGGAAGATCCCGAATGCCGTCTCGAAGTCGGGATCGGTGAGATCCCAGTAGAAACCGGCGACAGATTCTGCCGGAAAAAGACCCTTGTACACCACGGTTCGACACGACGTCGAGGGGATGGAGAATCGGTCGAGACCCGCCCCACCTGCCTCCATGCCCTTGCGGGCGACGAACAGACGCCGTTCGAACTCTTCCTCATCAAGATCTGCCGTGACAATCGCCTGTTCGATCCGGGGCATCGTCTCCGCGGCATGTGGCGACAGTACGCCGGGATCGACGGGAACCACGCGCCAGGAGAGGAGCTCGATCGATTCCTCGCCAAGAGCATCGGAGATTACCTTTCTCCCCGCCTCCGGATCGTCTGGCGGGAGGAAGGTCATCACTACCCCGAGTCTCCCCGATGGCGACAACCCATTGGCAGCGAGATGCCGCTCGATGAGACGAAGCGGGATCTGAGTCATGACCCCGGCGCCGTCACCTGTGCCGTCGGCGGCACGGGCACCGCGATGGTCGAGACGTTGCAGACACTCAACGGTGAGGCGTGTCATCCGAAAAGAAGCACGCCCATCACGAGACGCTATGAATCCGACACCACAGGCATCGTGTTCGTAGCGGGGATCGTAGAGTGGCATCCGGGTCAAATGGCGGGTCCTGCGGTTGGCGGAGCCAACCATGATAATCCCCGACCGGGCTTACCTCATACGCATATGCGCATACCCAGCCCGTGCCCTACCGTTTTTACGCGTCTAGAGCTCGGCCAAGTCGTCGAGACGGGCCACCTCGGCGCCTAGACCCGCGATGGTGGGCGATACGGTCACGGTGGTGACTTCCGGGGTGGGAGGTGGTGTCTCATCCGTCACCCAGATGGCACGATTGAGCCCCGCATTGCTCACAGCCCTGGACCATCCCGACCACACCACACCCGGCTCGGTGGCGAAGGCGCGCTCCCGGTCATCGGTTGCAGCACTGGCGAGGAGCACCGCGCTGAAGCAGTTGGTGCATGCCGTCTCGATGTGGCTGTCGTCGGATACGTCACCGTAAGCGACCTTCACACCCATGGAGCGGAGCTCCTTGGCCCGATCGAGATCGGAGACGAAAGCCCGGACTTCGCGTTCGTCGACCTTGAGAGCGGAGACGATCTCGTCTCCCCCCACCGCGTCGGCGCCAATGATCATTACCGGCATAGCCCGACGTTAGTTACTCGATCAGACCGAAGGGCTCCACGGAAACATCGGTTGAGGTGGGCTCGTCGCCTCCGATGGCTCCGGGCACAACCTCGTGATAAATAACGTCAGCCAGCTCGTTGAGCTCGGCTCGGCGTAGGTGCGGGTATGGGTTGATGGCCACATCGTCCACATGGAGCTCGAAGTGGGTATGGGATCCGCTGCCCTCCGCGTTGCCGGAGTCACCCACCCAACCGATAACGTCGCCCTGATGGACACGGGCGCCGATCTCGACACCCTCGCCGTAGGTGAGGTCCATGGGCGCATCTCCATCATCGGTGCCGGGATTGTCGTTGTTGAGGTGGATATACCAGCTCTCCCATCCACCTTCATGCTCGATCACCAGGTAGCGACCGGCAAGACCGTGTGTCTTCATGGTCTTGACCTTGCCATCGTCAACGGCGTAGACCGGCGTCATCTTCGGTGCCATGAGGTCCGTCCCTTGGTGACCGCGGCCGCCGGAGCGTGCAGCGCCCCAGCTATCGACGTACTCGGTCACGTCGGCATCCTGGGGGAAGATCATGTCGGAGAACGGTTCGTCAGTGGCACCGGCCACGGGGAGAGCGAGTACGAGTAGGGCAGTGAACGCAGACGCGAACACCCGCCTCAGGGGACTAATAAACAAGTTGGCACCTCATGTACTCAGGGGAAGATGAGCAAATGTCGCCAATACAGCGGTGTACGTTGGCAAGGTCGGCGCCGTTAAGCCAAATCGGGATTCTTGCCCCAGTGGGCCCACGTGCGGCGAGAGCGCTCCCTCACCGACCCGAACTTAGGGCTGGGAACGTCGCTCAGCGACCGTGGGAACCCTGGGTTCGGGGCGTCGGACGGCTTGGCCTGAACTTAGGGCTGGGAACGTCGCTCAGCGACCGTGGGAACCCTGGGTTCGGGGTGACCTGTCTTTAGGTCGCTTCAGCTCCTGCGAGGCCGCTCCGTGACGCGGAATCTGAGACGGCTACGCGGCTCGTCGTCGAGACTGATCACGAATGAGTAGAAGCCCGGCTCACGGAACTGGAGATTGTTGAGCGTGAAGGCGCGCACGATGCCCACATCGGTGGCGTCCTCCGGCTGGCGGTCCCGATTGAGCCGTACCGGATGCCGCAGTGGCTTGGGGAGCAGCGAGTTGCCGTCCGCATCCTGCAGATCGACGTCGATGGTCATCCCCTCCGACATCGACGAGGTGGGAACACGGATCCGAAGACCGATTCCAAGTGAGGGGTGACGTGCCGGGAACGAAGGTACGAAGAGGGTGTCCCAGCCGCCCCCGAGAACAAACAGTTTGCCACCCACAGCCTGCACCGAATCGGCAAGAAGGGCAATATCGACCGACGGGCCCAAGTTCTCCATGGGAGAGATCACTGCGCCTGATCCTACCGGGGTCTGGTCCCGTGGTGGCATGGGCTACCTTGGTGGGGTCAGATTGGAGGCATATGTCCCAGCACATCCAGCGGCCAGATGGTCGGCTCGGCATTCTCACCCCAGGTATGGGGGCAGTGAGCACCACCCTTTACGCGGGCGTGCTCGCAGCTCGGCAGGGCTTCGGTCCACCCATCGGCTCCCTCACCCAGATGGGGCACATCCGACTTGGGCGTAGGACCGATAAGAGAAACCCCCTGATCAGGGACTTCGTGCCTCTCGCCTCCCTCGACGACATCGTGTTCGGCGGGTGGGATCCATATGACGAGGACGCCTATTCCGCTGCGATGAGGGCGGGGGTTCTACAGCCGGAGCATCTGGAATCGGTAGGTGACGAGCTTCGGACCATCACTCCCATGTCCGCCGTGTTCTCGTCCGAATGGGTGAGCAGGCTGGAGGACACCGACAACGTCAAGACCCCGGGGTCTATGCGGGAGGCGGTGGAGAACCTAATGACTGACATCGACAAGTTCCGGGCCGACAACCAACTGGACCGGGTGGTCATGGTGTGGTGTGGCTCCACGGAGGCGTATCGTCCACCAGGGCCGGTCCACCAGAGTCTGGCGGCGTTCGAGAATGGTCTCGACAACGACGACCCCGAGATCACCCCGTCACAGCTCTACGCATACGCCTCACTGCAAATGGATGTTCCCTTTGCCAACGGCGCCCCCAACCTGACCGTCGACGTCCCGGCCATGGTGGAACTGGCGACGAAGAGGAACGTGCCCATCGCCGGGAAGGATTACAAGACGGGTCAGACATTGATGAAAACGATCATAGCCCCCGGCCTCAAGGCCAGGATGCTCGGCATCAGCGGGTGGTTCTCAACCAATATCCTTGGCAACCGGGACGGCGAGGTCCTCGATGCACCGGAGAACTTCCGATCGAAGGAGGTCTCCAAGTTGGGTGTCCTCGAACAGATCCTCCAACCCGAAGAGCACCCCGACCTCTACGGGGACCTGTATCACAAGGTCCGGATCAACTATTACCCGCCTCGTGGTGACGACAAGGAGGGTTGGGACAACATCGACATATTCGGCTGGCTGGGTTACCCCATGCAGATCAAGGTCGATTTTCTGTGCCGCGATTCCATCCTGGCAGCGCCCCTCGCCCTCGATCTCGCCCTCTTCCTCGATCTGGCACAACGGGCAGACATGGGTGGCGTCCAGGAGTGGCTCTCCTTCTACTTCAAGAGCCCCCAGACAGCCGAGGGCCTCTATCCCGAGAACGACCTCTTCATCCAATTGAAGAAGCTCAAGAACAACCTAAGACACATGATGGGAGAGGATCTCATCACCCATCTCGGGACCGAGTACTACGACGAGGAGAGCGAGTAGGCGTCGCTCAGTTTCCTCCCCGGGAGGGGGAGGAGATTAGGACACCCAATCCTCTCGTTCCTGGATCACCTCGTCCGATCGTTGGTCGTCGAATCGTCCTATGAAGTGCGCACCGGAACGGGGACCGGGTACGCGGATCTCGACGTCTTGGTCGTAGAAGCGGAGAGCTCGCCAGGTTTGGAAGCCGAGGAGAGAGACGAGACCGACCATCGCACCTGCAACGACGGCGAGTACCCAGGGTCCTGACGTGTCCGGCAGAGGCGCCGCCTCCACCATCTGCGATGGTTCCGTTGCCGGAACTGGGCTCTCCTCTGGCACGTCTACCTGACGTGTCAACATCTCCTCACTCGACCGTGCTTCTCGTCCGTCGTCCTGGATCGGGCCAACCATCGCGGCCCCGGTGCCCTCGGTGAGGCCCGCACTCCCCGAAACCCCACTTTCCTGAACCGATCGCACTGGAATGGTGGTGCCCGCGGTTGGCTCCGAGTCAGGTGGGGTAGACACTGGTTCCTCGTTGGCGGAAGGAGCAGTATCGATGGGCGTGTCCTGAGGGGTCGTGAACGGCACCTCGATGATGGTGATCGGAGGAGCCACCCCCTCCTGGAGGAACACCGGGCCAGTGAGGGGCATCGCGGCCAGGACGCCAACGAGGAATATAGACGCACTCATGAGGTACCCACGGCCGTCACGATGATGTTCTCCTCATAACTGCGGGCGTCGCGATCGAAGGCGCCGCCGCAGGTGACGAGCCGCACAAGGGACTTCCCGCGTCGTGTGAAGAGCTCATCCATATCCACCGCGGATTTGGGGACCTCCTCGGTGGAAACAACCCGGAACGAGTGCCGGGTACCATCTTCAAAGCCAACGGCGAAGGTGCTGCCCTCTTCCAACGAGTCGAGATGGAAGAACACCCCTGGTCCCGATCCCTCCATGTCCACATGGGCCGCCAGCACGGCGGACCCGGGTTGAGCAGGTGTGGCGCCGTGCCGATACCACCCAACCTCGGACACATTCTCGGGTAGGGCCATATTCCCGCCTTCAGCCACCCCGAGGGGAATTATGGCGGCGTCGATACCCAGGTCAGGGATCATCAGCCGATTCGGCTTCGGTAACGATGTCTCCTCAAGGTCGGCGACATGGGCCGAAGACCACGGGACCACCGTGGTGGTGGGTGCCGGGGAGGTGCTGGTGACGGTCGCCGCTGGTTCTGCTCCCGGTGGGTGGCGAATAACCAGGTCCCGTGCAGAGAGACCAACAGCTACCGATCCGGCTACGACCATGGCAACAACCCAGCTCATCAAATCGATTTCTCCCGCACCAACAGACCCATCGCGATCAAGATACCGGCCACTCCAACCATTACCGCCACCGGGGCCAAGGGATCACGTGCCTTCAACCCGCCAGTACCTGACGGCACTCCGGCCGGTGCCGTGTCCAAGGCACCGATCTGTTGCACGAGAACCCCGAAGGTCTCCTGGTCGGCGCCAACGGCATAGAGCACGGTGAGAGCACCCTCTCCCAGCGATACCGTTTCCTCTCCAACGGTCGCTTCTTCGCTGACAAATACCACTGTGTGGGACCCGGGGTCGATATCGGTGGTGTTCTCAGATGCAGCAGGCAGACTTGCGAACAACGACTCACCATCGACCTCAACACCTACCTCGGGCAGGGCAGATGCCTGACGGACTGTGAGACGAGCCTGACCTGCGTCAACCGGACTGATGTCGTTGACATAGACGCTCAGTACCGTTGCTCCGTCGAGGATCTGTGCAATGATCGAATAATTCCGATTCGCCTCCAGCGTCACTGTGTCTGCTACGGCCGGCTCGGTAGCCGAAGGATCGGCACCCTCCGGATAGATCTCAATGGTTTGATCCCCCGCCGGGATCTCAGCGGGGTCACTTGATGCGGCAAAAATGAACCCGTCGATTATGAGATCGCCATTGAGATAGACATCAGCCGGAAACCCATCGTCGGCAGGTACGGCATGGAATACCGTGACGGTGGCAGACCCATCCTGCGCTGCGGCAACGACCCCCAGAACACTCAAACACCCCACAGCCATCGCGACCAATAGAACGCGCCATCCACTATTCATTTTTTCTCCACTCCTTCGACGTGATCACATTCTAAATGACCGAAGGTGATCGTGTAGGAGAATTATTGAATGAGACGTTCCCCGGAAATCTCCCAGGTCTCGCTCACCAGACCCTCTACGAACTGGGGATCGTGGCTCACCAGCAGCAGGGCTCCGTTGAAGTTGTCGATGGCTTCCTCCAGTCTCTCGATCGAGGGTAGGTCGAGATGGTTGGTCGGCTCGTCCAGGATGGCGAGAGCGACTCCGCTTCCCAGACCATGGGCCAGAACGAGCTTGCGTGCCTCCCCCGGTGACGGCAGGTCGCTCTCGAGGAGGCGAGACGGATCGATTCCCAACCGGGAGGCGAGTGCCATGATCCCGCCCCGCTCGTCGGGGGAAAGGTCGGTGATCTCGGACACTATCCGCTCGCGGTCTTCGTCGCTCAGTTCCTGTGGAAGCCAGAGGATCTCCTCATTGGAGAGTGGGGTGCTGGCGCGGATCGCCTTGAGGAGAGTGGTCTTACCCGACCCGTTCGGACCTGCCACCCGGATCCGTGAATCGGCCCGAACCTCCACCGCCCCAACGTCAACCAGGGGGCGTCCGTCTATCTGCAACAACCCTTCGTATGAGGCAAGGAGAGGGCGACGCGTGCTGGTGTGGTCGATCGCAATCGGACCCCCGCGGGATCGACGTATCCCCAACTCGGCCCGCACGTCACCGACCCTCTCAAGACGACGCTGATCGGTCTTCAACTCACGACCCTTTACCTTCTCCACGAAGGCGCCGTGCATCTTGACGCCCATGGATCGAGCGTCACTGTCGCCGGCGCGTCTCTTCCGCCTCTGCGCCGCACTTGTCTCTTCTATCTCTCGACGTCTTCGGTCGACCCGGGCGGCGAGCTTTCGCTCCTGCCGCCGCAGTTCGGCAGCTCGATCAAGGAGGGCTTCCTCCTCCCTCCGCCACTCTTCGGCCGCAACCTGATAGCTGCCCCCGTGCAGGGTCGCCCCGTCAGCGCCCACCCGGATGGTGTTGGTGGTGAGTGCATCGAGAAGGTCACGGTCGTGGCTCACGACCACCCCCACCCCACCGAACCTGGCCATCTCGGTAACCAGGAGGTCACGGGCTTCCCCGTCGAGATGGTTGGTCGGCTCGTCCACCAGCATCAGATCCGGCCACATGGAGAGGGCGGCGCCAATCTGCCAACGCTTCCGCTCACCGGGCGACAAGAGCTCCCAGTCATCCAACTGGGTTGGCTCCAGTCCGAGACGACCACGCAGGGCGAAGTCCTCGGCCTGCCATGATTCGGCGAGCCGGAACACCTCCCGGTCGGGCCGATCCATCGTCTGTGGCGTGAAGCTGATCACGGCATCCCGAGGATCGATGGCCACCGTGCCCTTATCGGGCTGAAGTGAGCCCATCATCAACCGGAGCAGGGTGGTCTTGCCCCCACCGTTGGGGCCGACCAGCCCATACCAGCCGGGACCGAGATGAAATGAGATGTCTTCGAAAAGGGATACGGCGGACGTGTAGGAAAACGAAAGTCCGTCGACATGAATAGCGGACACAGTGAAACCTCCCGGAAATCGGGGATGACTAGATGACTAGTGGATCACTGTGTGCTGCGCAACGAAACTCCGTTGAAGACCACCCCAGCATACTGGTTACCCTTTTTCCTATGCCAAAAGGACTGCGGGTAGGGCGATACACCATCCCCGACTCCGATCTCGAGGAGCGTTTTACCACCTCCGGGGGCCCCGGTGGCCAACATGCCAACCGCACCGAGAGTGCGGTTGAGCTTCGCTATGCCGTCTATGACTCCGATGTATTCCCGCCCTCCATCAGGCGGCGGATCATCGACCGCCTCGGCGACCCGGTGACCGTAGTCGCCTCCGAGTCCCGCTCCCAGTGGCGCAATCGCTCATTGGCCCGCCAGCGACTGGGCGAGGAACTGCATCAAGCCATCACTCCTCCTACCCGACGCAAACCCACCAGACCAACAATGGGCTCGAAACGCCGCCGCTTGGAAGAGAAGAAGCGCCACAGCGAAAAGAAGAAACTCCGCAAAGACCCCGAATGGTGAGCGGGTCCCCGATTTCGAACCCCGTTCCGCGCGTACTTCTCACGCGATGGAGCGAGTTTTCACGCGCGGAACGGGGGCGACGTCCCCAACCCCACCTTCCGCGCGTACTTTTCACGCGATAGGGCGAGTTTTCACGCGCGGAAGGGTGGTACGCCACTCGCATTAGCCGTTGCTGAGCTGACGCTTCAGGGCGGCGCGGTCGGGTTTTCCCGCTCCGGTATGAGGGACTTTCTCCAGACGGACCCAGCGTTTGGGGAGCTCATGTGGTGCGAGTCTCGATCGGGAGTAAGAGCTCAACTCCTTCTCCCCCGCCTCGCCCCGGTAGACGGCGACAACCAACTCACCCCACTCCCGGTCGGGCACACCCGTTACCACGACCTCGGCAACTCCCGGATGGCTTCCGATCACCTGCTCGACCGTCACGGGGTTGACGTTCTCACCCCCACTGACGATCACGTCGTCAACCCGCCCATCGACAATGAGCCGGCCGTGTTCGAGGTGACCCAGGTCGGGCGTCTGGAACCAGTCTGAGGATGCACGATCTGGTGAACCCGCATACCCGGGCGAGATCTGGTTGCCCCGGACCATAATTCCGCCCTCGTCGGATATCTGTATCTCCACCCCCGGAACCGGGTCGGCGGCCCTGATGGGCGGAGATCCCGGTCGCAAGGTGGCCACCTGGGCGCAGGTCTCGGTCATCCCGTAGGTTGGCAGAGCGGGGAGACCCCGATCGTGGGCTTCATCGAGCATGCCCGGCGGGATTGGACCTCCACCCACGAGGACCGCCCTAAGGGCACCCCTGAACGCCCCCGCATCGAGAAGGCGGCGCAGCATGGTGGGAACCACGGAGACCAACGTGCCACGGGAGAGATCCAACTGATCCCCCAGCGTCACGCTGCCCCCGAGTCTCCCCATGCGATAGAGAATCATGAGCCCGCCGATATGGTGCAGGGGCAGGGACCCCAGCCAGGCATCGTCCGGTGTCATCTCCAGATGTTCGATCGATGAGTCCGCCGCCGCCACCAGGTTCTCTGTGGTAAGACGCACCGCTTTCGGCGGTCCGGTGGTGCCGGAGGTGTACACAACAACATCCCCGGTGGCACCGAGAGCGGGTCCGGCGATGTCGACCCGAGCTTCGCGCTGACCGGAGCTCAACGACGGATCCACCACCACCATTTGGGCACCCGATGCCGGGATGGCGTAGAGGTCGACTACCGACTCCACCGTCCATCGCGGCGCGGTCACCATCTGGGTGCCGGTTCGATCACCGAGCTCCCCTATCCGTTGTGTCACCCGCTCCACCAACTCGGTGGTCGTCACGGAATCTCGACCTTCCAGGAACACCCCTTCCCCACCCGGGAGTAGGTCGAGGATCGAGCTTTCAGCCAACGACTTCCCCACTCCCGGTCATGATGCCCACCTCGACCCTGTTGGTGCCCTCCACCAGGGAGTCTGGGGCAAGGACGGCGACAGCGCGGACCGTGTCACCCCACGAATAGGTTCTTGTCTGCGCCACGACCACCCCGTTCAGCGTGATTACCACTGGCTCACCGGCCCTGCTGCCCTGGACATCGGCGATGACCACCACCGGGAGAGGCTCGGCCTCGAGGTCCACGTCTTCAAACCTCTCGGGATGATGAAGGTCGATTTCGATGGCCGGGTCGTCACCAAGTTCGAGGGTGGTCCCCAACAGCCCGGGTTCCGCCCCCGGTGGCTGCAGTTCCCAGGGGTCCCGGCTGGGGAACCACTTGTCCATGTCTGCTGCGACACCACGGACGGCATCCGTGCTGGCCGGATAGGGATGAGGAGGGGCATAGCCGAGAAGAACGGTCTCGCTACGCCCCTCCCGCGCCCCCCTGTCGAGTAGCGACACACCGTCGAGCTCGTACGGTGGCTTGACACCGAGTGTGTCGAAGATGGTCGGGGCAATGTCGATGCTCTCGGCGCGTACGTCGTCCACGGAACCCGGAGGAGGTGCCCCGGGGATGCCGACGGGATACTTCACGAACATGAGCACAGGTGCGATACCCGGCAACGACGCGGTGGCAGTCCCCCTCCGAGGGGTGTTCGGTCTGAAGGACAGCCCGTGATCGGAAGTCACAACAACGAGGGCCTCTTCGTAAATGCCCTCCTCCTCCAAGGACCGGATCACCCTTGCAATCTCGGCATCCACATACTGCGCCTGAAGGAGGTGGCGCTGCATGGCCAGGGCTATCGGCCACGGATCCTCCACCACCACGTCATCCATGAAGAACCTGACGCCCTCGGAACCGATAGAGGTGCCGTCCGGCAGGAAGGTCCAGGGCAGGTGCGGAAGGAGTAAGTGGCCCAGGGCAAACAGGGGCCGGGTTCGTTCGGCGACGATCATGTCGCGGAGGGCGGTGAAGGCCGGGCGACGCTCCCCCTGTACCGCGGCCGAAACCACCGCACCCGGGCTCGGGGCCAGCTCCTCGGGATCGGAAACAACCGACTCCGCCACAAAGCCACCCCAGGTCTGGTCGATAGGGGGAAGACTTCCTGACAAGGCTTCTGGTAGGGCGATGTGGGCGAGGATCACCGACAGGTCATAGGCGAACGACTCCCACACTCCCCACCGGTTACTTCGACTGCGGTCATCGCAGACACTGATGGGACAGAGCGCCGTGATGGGCTCTATGGCGCCGACGTCGTGGGAGGCACGCAGCGCGGAGAAGAGGGATTCGGGATGGTCAGACGTCGTGGGGAGGAGTCCTGTATCCGGGGTCCTTCCCGTCATGATCGACGGGATGGCAAAGACCGTGGTTGGGGAGTTGGTGACGGCGTTGCGGTACCAAACTCCATCCTGGGCGAGCCTGCCAAGCGCCGGAAATGCCTCATCGACCAGATCGCCCTCACCATTCATCACCGAGCTCAGGGGGAACTCGTCGAAGATCAGGACGAGTACCGGCGTGTCTGTCGCTCCCGCCGCCACAACTCCGGTGTCGGTGACATCGGTCGAGAGCAGAGCGGCTGCCGGTGACATGAAGAGAAACACGCCGAGGACCGCCAGTGGTGCCGGCGTGAGAAAACGGATGAGGCTCCGAATACTCGAACTGACCAGGTAGAAAGCGGCGACTGCAAGTGCGACGAGTCCACCCACCCCCAAAGCAATTGGGGCGGTCTGGTCCGCCGAGTCCAACCGATGAACTACGAGGATGCCCACGAGAACGCCAAGGATAAGGGCAAGCATCCCCCCGGCGACGGGCGCTGACAGCATCCGAGCCACCAAGACCGGAATGGCGAGCACCGCTGGCGCCAAGACCACGAGTATGGCGGCACCAATCACCTCGGCTGATGTCATCCCCTTGGCGATGAAGAACTCGGGGGACTCACCGACGATATCCAGAACCGCCTGACTGACCGTGACCGATCCCACCGCCACCGTGGCAGCCACGATCCACCACCACTTCTGAGCACCAACCGTTCTGAGTGAGCCGGACGGTTCCGACTTTCTGGACGTAGAGGTCACGGGTGGCGCCACATGGAAGGTCGGGGCATGGGTGGCTATCGGACCGGTGGCCCAGGTTCGGATAGGGTGCCCACCATCACCGCCTCGACGTCGTTGGCTCCGTTGTTGAGCAGGTCGGGATCGATGAAGGCCTGAAATCGAGCCGAATCCCCTTCGGTCCGGTACACCCTGGTCACCGTCTCCACCCGATCGTTCACCAGGATCGCCACCAGGGCATCGTCAGGAACGACCCCTCCCTCCACCACCAGCCACCCGGCGAGGAAGCTCGGCCAGGGCTCGGAGTCCCCGTCGAGGTCCGCCAGTGTCTCCTCCTGATCGAGGCTGAGGCGCACCTCGTCGCTCTCGGCTACGTCGGGGGTCGTGCCCACCAGGTCGGCGAAGCTGCGGTCGGGAAGGAGTTCGTATGGGTCTCCGGTCGGGAACCATTCCGCCATACCCCGGGCCACCTCGAGTTTCTCGCCCCCGTCCACCCCGAAGGTCACGGGACCACCGGTCCCGACCATGGTCGATTCGGTGCGCTCTGACCTGGCCGGATCGAGAAGCGACAGGCCATCGGTTTCCCAGGGAACATCGACGCCCAAAACGCCCGCGATGGTGGGAACGATGTCGGTCGTCTCTGCCCTCACATCGTCGATCGTGCCCGGCTCGGGCGCCTCTTCCCAGTCGTCGGGATACTTCACAAACAGGGGAACTGCCGCAATGGAACCAACTGTGTCGGGATAGATGATCCGTTGATGTGGTATCTCCTCACGGATGGTGATCCCGTGATCGGCAACGACCACGATCAGCGCATCCTCGTAGATTCCGAGCTCCTCAAGACCGGCCATGGCATCACCGATAACGCTATCGGTGTACGCCACCTGAAGCAGATGCCGTTGTCTCCCCTGTTCGTTTAGCCATTCGTCGGGGCCCCACCCCGTCCCGTCGGCGCCGGGCGCACCACCCGAACCGTGGACACGCCCATCGGGGAGATAGCTCCAGGGGTGGTGGGGCAGGAGGAAGTGTCCCACCCGGAGCGGCGGCCGAGCGTCGTCGTCTTGGTCAAAGGTGTCGAGGAATCTGGGCATCTCCTGGCGTCGATCATCTTCCACCCCCTCGAGAAAGCGTTCGATGATGTTGAAATCGCCATCGGCCTGTTCGACCCCGTTGGGAGGTGCCCCCGCCGCCCCAAAATCGCCCCAGTTGCCATCGATCCTGGGTAGGAAGCCATCGAGGTCATCGGGAGTCACGACATGTGCGTAGACAACGCCGACGTCGATCCCGATCCCTGTCCAGCGACGACGGATGGGGGCGACACTGCGGGTCGTCCCCCCGCAGACATCGTGAGGACACAGGTCCGTGACTGTTTCCACCGCATCGACGTCGTAGGTGGCGGAGAGCATCGTGAAGAGGGAGCGGGGATGGTCGGAAGCCACCGGTATGGACCCCTCGTCGGCGGCGATACCTGAGAGGATGGTGGGGATGGCCTCCTCGGTTTGTTGGCGGACTCCGACCGCGTTGCGGTACCAGACCCCGTCGTCGGCGAGATCGGCCAGGTTGGGAAAGGTCTCGGTGAGCAAGTTGCCCTCGGCGTCGATTATCGAGGCGACGGGAAACTCGTCAAACACCATGAGCACCACCGGCACCGGGTTCTCGACGCCGGTTACCGCGATGCCATCCGGGGAAATCTCACCGAAGAGGACCTCCGATGTGGGTGTGAACCAGACGAACAACGCAGCCACGAGGAGTGGAGCCGGCGTCAGAAAGGCAAACACCGAGCGCATGGTGTCCGATGCCATGAACAAGAGGCCCACACCAACGCCAACGCCGACGGAGAGGACAATCACCCACACTCCCGTGAGAGGAAGGCGGCCTATCGCGTTCGCCGCCAGCAGGGCCACCAGGAGTGCCACCGTGATTAGGAACACAGCCCCGCCAAAGGTCGGTGAAACCAGCCGGGCGAGCCAGACGGGAATGAGTAGCAGCAGCGGCAAAAGGAGCACGCCGATCATCAACACCACTATCCCGCTCGACTGGAGGGAATGGGCGATGAAGAACTCCGGATTCTGACCGAGAAGGTCGAGGAGAGGCTGTCCGATGGAGACAGCACCCAATCCGAGCAGGATCCCCGCCATCTTCCACAGTGGCATAGCTCCCGTCTTGGCCAGGGTACCCGGCTCGTCCGTCGCGCCATCATCCTCCTCGGACGGCGGAGCAAATCTCGGCGGCGTGGATGGGGGAAGGATCACTCGGGACATGTTGGCACGCCAAGATGTCGAACTGGGAGTCAGGAGTTAGGAGTTCGGAGTCAGGGCAGAGGCGAGAGTTGGTAGAGGATCCTGGTGCCGCCTTCCAGCTCTGTCTTGCGATCGATGGAGAATCGCTCCTCTACCCGGCTCTGGAAGCCCGTTCGGTCCCGATCGACATGGAGTTCGTTCTCTTCCTTATTGGCAGTGAGCTGGATGACCATGGGATCTTCCGGCGCAACATACTCGACGACCACGGCGCACTGGAAGGAAGCCAACCAATCGAGCACCTTCACCGGCGGGACACTGGCTGTGTAAATCAGATGATGGATCACACCGTATGCGATCACCAGGTCCACATCCAGTCTGCCAATGAGGGAAGCTCGTTCGGCATCAGCCCATCCACGACTGGGGGACGGGTCGGTGAGATCGCTCAGCACGACGTTGATGGTTTCATCGCCCTGCATGCGGAGTCTCTGCCAAAGGCTGTCGAGAACGGGCTCATCACCATCCACGGCGACGACACTGTTCGCATACTCCGCAGCCACGAGGGAGAAGTGGCCATCGTTCGCTCCGAAGTCGACGGCGGTATCAAGGTCTTCACCTTGTTCGGCCAGGGCCTTGCGGAGGAACTCGGTCTTGGCGCCCCGATCACGGCCGACGTGATCACATCCTTCATAGGTGACCCAGCCAGCGGATTCGCTACCGGCCTCGAGGCCCTCGATGAGTGTCCTCAACTTGGCGACGTTGTTCCGAATCATCTCCGCGTTGAATCCGGACTCACGAAGAGAATCACGCATCTTCTCTCCGGAGAACTGCTTCTCGGCCCGTGCCTGCATCATCACATGTAGAAGACCGGCAGGCTGCACCTTGCGGCGTGCCGGAAGCATCCGGGCCATGTCGGCGGCCGATGGTCCCTCGATCGACCCTCTCAACCAGGGTTGGAACGGGATTCCCACCCACGCTCTCATCAAGAGCGGATAGAGGAACTGGCGGCAGAACTGGGTGTAGCCGATCCAGGGCTCACCCTCCCGATACCGCTCGAAGGAGCCGACATCGATGAAGGTGGGACGGGAGCCGACGAACTGGACGTTGTACGGGGTGGCATCTTTGAGCGTCAAGCCGTTCTGCAAGGCATCATCGAGCAGGTCGAGCTGAAGCATCGCCGCCTGACGAAGCATCGAGAACGTCCACTCGTAGGGGTAGGTAATGAGTGGAACCCGGGTATGGGCCAACGTCCTTTCCTCCACCGAGACGACGGTGGTCCCTATTAGACGACCATCCGCAACGATGTCGTCGTAGAACTCGCTGGAGGATAGGGCGACCCACTCTTCCCAACCTCGGTCGTCGAGAACGCGATGAACGGAACCGTCCATGAGGACGACATGAGAGGCGGGGTCCCGGAAGGAACCGGGATCGGAGTCAGGAGAGTCTGGAATGGTTAGTGATCAGACTTCTTGTTCTTCTTCCACCGCTACCTCCTCGGAGGTGGTGTCTTCTGCGGTGTCCGCGGCTTTCCTTCCCTTGAGTCGGGCACGCCAGGCTTTGGCAGCGACGCCAACTCCCGCTGCGCCCCCGAGTACCGCTTGAAGGATCAGACCACCGGAAGCGGGGTCGAGATATCCAAACATCATGAGCTCCTACATATACGAATTCTGTCGGGCAAGAATACCGGATGGTGACCAGAAGGTTGCCCCAACCTGACATTATTGTAACCATCCGGCGTCTTTACCAATGTTTCCTGGCAAGGACAGCACCGGCGACATACGTTTCCATGAGCCTGCCGATATGGATACGTCTGTCGGCATCCCGCCCTGACTTCGCCAACTTGCCGATACCATGCCCGCATGGTTTCTGAAATCTTCGACTCCAACGCCTGGGAGATCGTGCCGGGATTCGACTTCACCGATGTCACCTACCACAGGGCCAAGACGGTGGGGGCGGTAAGGATTGCATTCGATCGTCCCGAGGTCCGAAATGCCTTCCGGCCCCAAACCGTCGACGAGCTGTACACGGCCCTGGACCACGCTCGTCAGACTCCCAACGTCGGCTGTGTTCTCATCACGGGTAACGGACCCTCACCCAAGGACGGCGGCTGGGCATTCTGCTCGGGTGGTGACCAACGCATCCGTGGCAGCGCGGGATATCAATACTCCGAGGGAGATGTTCCCGAGGATGGGGATGAAGCGCGGTTGGGACGTCTTCACATCCTCGAGGTGCAACGTCTCATCCGTTTCATGCCCAAGGTTGTGGTGGCCGTCGTCGGAGGATGGGCCGTTGGTGGCGGCCACAGCCTCCATGTGGTATGCGATCTCACCCTTGCCTCCGCCGAGCACGCCATCTTCAAACAGACCGACAGCGATGTTGCCTCCTACGACGCCGGTTACGGGTCGGCATACCTGGCGCGGATGGTGGGACAGAAGAGGGCGAGGGAGATTTTTTTCCTGGGTAGGGAGTATGGCGCCGACGAAGCCCATGCGATGGGGATGGTGAACGAAGTGGTCCCCCACGCCGAATTGGAAGCCACCGCCCTCCAATGGGCCGAGGAGATCACGTCCAAGTCCCCCATGTCTCAGAGGATGCTCAAGTACGCCTTCAATCTGATGGACGATGGTCTGGTGGGACAGCAGCTCTTCGCGGGAGAAGCAACCCGCCTCGGATACATGACTGAGGAGGCGGCCGAGGGACGTGACTCCTTCCTGGAGAAGCGGCCGCCCGACTTCAAGAAGTTCCCCTGGTACTACTAGACGCGGGGCGATGGCTGGAGGCGGCGCGGCCGCGCACCCTCCCCGCTGCCGCGTCCCCCGTGATCGTCGGTTCTGGGGTCGCCATCGGTGACAATGTGTTCCGTTGGG
>WHTL01000330.1 GCA_009377735.1 Acidimicrobiia bacterium | reverse complement strand
GCCACCTTCAGTGCTCACTTAACCACCGATATAGGACATCTCGACCTTGCGCTTTTTGAAGGTGACGTTGCTGCGATGCTCCGAATACGCGTCGGTACGTCCGCTCCACACACCACGGACCAGTTCGGTGAGCTCGGCGTCGCTCGATCCGTCACGGATATCCTGACGTAGATCGGTGCCTTGGGATGCGAAAAGACAGGTGTAGATCGAACCCTCGGCGGAGAGCCGCACCCGAGAGCAGTTATCGCAGAAGGGTTGGGTCACCGATGCGATCACCCCAAACTCGCCGGATCCGTCGGCATATCGGTAACGGTTGGCGACTTCGCCCACATAGTTGGGTTCGATTGGCTCGACAGGATGAACGGTATCAATTAGGGATACGATCTCACGGGCAGGCACCACGTCATCGAGACGCCACCCGTTGGTGGTTCCGACATCCATGTACTCGATGAAGCGAACGATATGGCCAGACTCCCTGAAATGCTCGGCCATCGGGACGACTGTGTGATCATTCACCCCTCGGATCACCACGCAATTTATCTTGATCGGAGTGAGTCCGACAGATTCGGCCGCTTCTATCCCCTCGAGCACGTCGACTACCGGAAAGTCGACGTCGTTCATCCGGCGGAACACCTCATCGTCGAGGGAGTCGAGACTCACGGTCACCCGGTCGAGCCCAGCAGCCGAGAGCCGCTCGGCGCGGCGGGAGAGAAGAGAGGCGTTGGTGGTGACCGTAAGGTCGTCGACTCCGGGGATCTCGGCCAGCATGCCGATAAGATCTTCGATTCCCTTTCTCAGCAGGGGCTCGCCGCCGGTGAGGCGAATCTTGGAAACACCGAGACCCACGAAGGCTCTTGCGACCCTGGTGATCTCCTCGAAGCTGAGGAGTTGGTCACGGGCCAAATACTCGTAGTCCTTGCCGAAGATCGAAGCGGGCATGCAGTAGGTGCACCGAAAGTTGCATCGATCCGTGACCGAAATTCGCAGATCGTGCAGTGCCCGACCCCTGGTGTCGCGAACTGGGTCTTGATGGGACACCATATCCGAGCCGTTCGTGAGGTTGATCATCGCTCTTCAGGGTAATGGGCCGAGTGTGGCACTCCGCACTGGATCAGCAGCCACGTCGGTGATGATTCACCCCGATCTCGTCCGTTGGCGATACCCTGCCGACCACAACATGGCTCTCTTCAGCAGACGGACGAAACCGGTGAAACTCAAGTCGATGGATCAGCTCTTGGAGCTGACCGGGTCGGGTCTACCCGTCTTTGTCGATTTCTGGCAGCACAACAATCCGGAGAGTCGTCAGATGGACGGCATC
This sequence comes from Acidimicrobiia bacterium, assembly GCA_009377735.1. Taxonomy (GTDB): domain Bacteria; phylum Actinomycetota; class Acidimicrobiia; order Spongiisociales; family ZC4RG35; genus WHTL01. The sequence goes on along the minus strand of WHTL01000330.1, from coordinate 2,976 downwards.
ATCGCCGAGCTGGCCGACGAGTTCGCCGGGGACGCCATTATCGCCAAGGCGGACATCACTCGGGTACCGGACATCTTTGAAAAGTTCCGCATCAAGGCGACCCCCACCTTCGTCATCGTGGTGGGTAACGACTCCAGTTCGGGATTCGACCTCAAATGGCGAGCAGGCGGACTGATCAAGAAGGATCAGCTGCTTCACCAGTTGGAATCGGCGGTGTCAAAAGGGTCAAGCGGGTAGACACCGGACGAACCTAGGGCGGACGTGTTCGCCTGGCGATGTCCTCCACCCTGGGTTGAGGTAACCGCGGTAGTTGTTACCAGCCCCCACCGCCACCGCCGCCACCGCCACCGCCGAAACCCCCACCGCCGCCGAAACCTCCACCGAAGCCCCCGCCGGAGAAGCCTCCACCCCAGCTGCTTCCGCCGCCACTACCACCGAAGCCGCCACCGCCGCCATACCCACCAAACCAGGACTCGCTGTCGGAGCCCCATGAGCTGTCGCCGTACACGGGATTCCAACCCAGACCACGGTGCATCGTCGAAGTCATGGCCCAGTGGAAGTAGAAGAGATAGAAGGGGTCGTAGTGCCACAGACCGGTGCCGATAGGCTCACCCGTCCAGCTATCGCGACGCCCACTGGTCCCCTGGTGTGCCAACTCGGGTGCGTAGCGGTCGGCGTCCTTGATGTGGGAGCGGGCCAGCTCCTGACGCTGGGCTGCATAGGCGAGGGCGAACTGGCGGGGCCCACGGGGGTCTGAAGCGCCGAATGCGGCGGCGACATCGGCGTATGAGCCCGACAAGCCCAACTCGGCCAGGGTGGAACGGGCCTCCTGCCAACGTCGCAGAGCCTGTGACGGCTCCAGAGAGACGGCCAGGACCGCCGATATGACCCGTACGCTCTCTGTATCGACATCGAGCTGGGCGATTTCGTCGCGTAATGCGGAGTAGTCATCAAGGGAGCGGTCACCCTTTCGGACTAGCGCAGCCGCGATCGAGACTGGCAGGTCCAGATCACTGGCGACCGACTGAATCTCTTCGATCTCTTTGCTTCCTCTCATGCCGACCAACGCCATCTCAATCGAGGTCGGGGGGTCGACATCGAGCGAGCGCGCCTCCCGATATGCCTCCAGGAAGTCATCTACCTCGTCCTCGTCATTGTTCATGACCAAGAACGCCGCGGCCGATGCAAGATCGACGCCATCCTTCTCCATCTGCTCGGCCTTGGCCTCGAGTTCCTTGTGGACCCGGTCGAAGGCGTTGGCGGCTTCCTCGGGGCTCTCACCGAGATCGGCCAGGGCGGCCGCGACCGCCGGTCGGGTGGGAACGTCGGGGAGCCGGTCGTATAGCTCCTCGAGCCGATCCGTCTTCTCACGGGCGTCGGTTGCCTTCTCTTCCAGAGCCGTAACGGTCTCTCCCAGGGGACGTGACTGCTCCAGTGCCGGACCCGCCTGGACCAGCCGAACTCCCAGGTCACTCACGATGGTGGGCCCCAACTCGGTATCAACGGCCTGGCGGGCCATCTCGCGAGCCAGTCTCTGGCTGGCCTCGGCGGCGCGGAATGGTCGTAGTGAATCCACCAGACGTCTCAACTCCTGACGCTTGACCTCGAAGGCATCGGAGTCGACCTCCTTGGCGGCTTCCTTGGCGGCCTGCTGGACCGAGCCCTCGAGGAGACCCTGCTCATCGCTGACCCGCATCTCGAGAGGCATCTCCTTGTACCTTTCGATCGCGGCGGTATCGCCCACCTCTACCGCACCGTGATGCCACAGGGCGCGCAACGCCTCGGGATCGCCGCCGATAGATGCCAGCTCAGCCAGACCGCGTGAGGTTGGCACTGTTGGCCCCTGATCCGCCCTGGGAAGAAAGAGGTCATCGGGGATGACGATCTCGTGGCCCGACGGATCGAGACGGGCCAACTCGTTGTCGACCACGCGTTCGCGTGTCTTGAGGATCGACTGCTCTTCCTTGCGTCGATCGGAGAGCCTGCCCGCCAGCACACTTCCTCCGATGAGTACGACGGCACCCCCCAGCACCCAGGGCAGCACCCCGCCCCCGCCACCATTCGAGGAACCGTCTGCCTCGACTTCACCACCACCGGCAAAGCCACTGTGATCGGTGGGTTGGCCGCCACCAGTCTGTGGATAGGCACCTTGTAGGCCGCTGAGCACAGCGACCAGTCCGGTACCATACTCCCCTTCGGCGAAGAAGCTATTTCCAAGTTCCGAGATCCGTTCGAAAGTGGAGGTATCCAGCTCCGCTCCGGGACCGGATTCTATCTGGGTGTACCGGTCCGAAATCGCCAGGAGGAGAACGATCCCGTCGTTTTCCTCGGGAGAACCCACCCCCCATGTGTTCCCGAGCTCCGCTGCGAACTCGGAGTGATCAACCCCATCGGTCGAATCGACCACGACCACCGCAATCTCGTGGCCGGTTGCCGAGACGAACTCACCGGCGGCGGACTCCACCAACTCTCGGTTGTCGAGAACCCCGGCCTCGTCGGTGACCCAGCCCTGACAGGTGATGCCCTCATATGCCGGACAGGTGGCGGTTTCCGCCATCACCGGCAGCCCAAGCATCAGGGCCAACACGAACATCACTCCAAGACGTCTAAGCATGCTTTCAAGGATAGAGGAGCCCCTATCACTACGAACCGGGCCCCTACCGTGCTGATGACCCGTCACGGAGTGGGGTCGAGACAGAACGCCTGCACGGTCACACTGCCGAGCGATAGCAGACCCCCTCCCCGGACTCTCCACGTGCTGAGGCCGTCGGCATGTGAAGCGCGGACAGTGAAGGTCGATGTCGCATTGAACCCTCCGCCAACCACGATTTCGTCACCGACACACGACACCGACACGTTGAATCCGGTGAGGCCGACACTAAAGGTGTCGCTGCGCACAGTAATGCTCTCCGCCGCCGGCGCTCCGTCTTCACCGGGAGGGCCCTGGGGCCCCTCCGGACCATCCGCGCCCTGCTC
>WHTL01000403.1 GCA_009377735.1 Acidimicrobiia bacterium | reverse complement strand
TCTCCACCAGTCCACCGAGGGTCCCTCACCAAGGGAGAGGAAACACTGATCATGGCAGACCGATCACACGTCACCATCCGAATCCCGACCGACTCGCTCACCGACGACGTCACAGACCTCCTGACCGTCCTTGAATCGAGGTGGCAACCCAACAGCGAACCGACCAAAGACGACGACACGGCCGTCTGGGAGTTCGAGCAGCGAGCCTGGGGCATCTACAACGACGGCATCGCCGCAACACTGTTCGACCTCACCGAAGGGAAGGTGCCGTTCACCGCCACCGACGGCGGCCATGACTCCTGGTCTCCCTCCACTACCGGGTGGCGACCCGGCATGGACTCACCGAGAACAAGACATGAGACCGCAGAGGGCGATCCTGTCCTCACCAGAACCGAGTGGCGAACCCTCGTCGATCTCGACTCTGAGGAGTTCCGCCAGCGGATAGCAGCGCACTTCGAGGACAACCCTCAGGGGTGGGTGTCCCCAACACCGGATTGGTGAGGGGGTAGGATCGGGTAAGCGATGGGTTCCGGCGCTCACAAAGGACACGAGGCGATCACCCTCGTCCCCACGTTCAATCATGAAGAGGCCCTCGCAGTCGCTCGCGACGACGACACAACGGTCAACATTCAGGACCAGAGGTCGGTGAAGACGACCAAGGTGTCGATGTCCGAGGCGGCCATCTGGGCCTACTGTGACATTGCAGGGGTCGACCTGAGCACGGCCGGCGAACTGAAGATCCGGCTCCGGGACCATCCAGGGCCCTATGGATTCACTCAAGCTCTCACTAACGGCGGTTTCCGGGTGGTCCTGAACGTCATCTATGACAAGGAGGTCCTGTCCGAAGCCGCACGGTATGTGCTCTCCAACACTCTCCTCCACGAGCTCCACCACGTCGCGCAAGCCCAGCAGATGGGATGGGGTTCGCTCGACCCGAGCCATGACGGCTGGTCAGAGACCGAAGCCCGCGAGTACGGGCGACTGATCAAGGGCCATCCTCTCCTATACACAGTCGAGTAGCACCGGTTCGCAACCGAAGTCTGGGGCTATTCGACCACTCCTATTCGCGCTCGGCGGCTAGGTTCTCATGTTTCACCTCATCGAGGAACCCCCCGGTCTCCTCAACGGAAGAGAACTCGCGTGGCGACCCGGCGTCGCCGTCCAGGAACACGAGAACGGTCTCTCCCTCCTCGAGCTCTCCTGCTGGAACGTCGCTGGGCTCCTCCTCGTCGTCTTCCTCCACGTCAACGGCCTCGTGCACGGCCTCGTCGTTGTGCACGTCCACTTCAACCTCGTCGTTCATCACGGATCAGACTACCCAGATCAGCGTCGAGCTTGGTTTCTGTCCCGAGGACGTGGTATAACTAGCACCAAATGCTAGAAATAACACGCCTTCGTCTCAATGTTCCGGCTCGGATCGCCTCGGTTGCCGAAGGGCAAGCGGGATACTTCACCCGCGCCCAAGCCGCACAGGCTGGTGTTGGGGACTACGAGCTAGACCGGGCGGTAACCTATGAACAGATTGTAAGGCTAGATACAGGCATCTATCGGGTGGTGGGCGCGGCGCATGACCCTCGGGAGCGCCTCCGAGTCGCCTACCTAAGACTCTCACCGGAGATGACACCGGCCGAGCGGCGCCGGGGCCCTGTGGTGTGGGTATCACACCAGTCCGCCGCCGACCTGCACGGCTTCGGGGTGTTCCTAGCCGACACCCCGGAGTTCATCGTGGACCGCCGACGATGGGTAAACGGGGACATGAAGCTGTATGTGCGCTCTGGGGGCGTCCCACACCGCGACTGGGTGGTGAAAGATGGTTTCGCCGTCACATCGGTCATCCGCACCGCCGTCGACCTGTACGCCACCCACACCGATCAGGGGCACATAGGACGCTTCCTCGGCGACGCTCTTCAAGCGGGCGCAGCAACCAGAGGTGAGCTGGACGCCCAGTTTGGCACCTCCCAGGTCGAAGCCACCCTGGCGATGGCGTAATGGGATCCGGCGGGCACAAGAACCACGAGGCCATCACCCTCACCCCGACCACCGCTCAGAGCCTCACCGACCGATACCAGACGGCTGCGGCGTTCCGTCAAGCCCTAACGGACCTCATCAAGACCGCCGCCGCCAAAAGCCCGTTCAGTCATGACGCACTGCGCCGACAGTTCGCCTACGACCGTCTCCTCACCCGATTATTCGTCAACCACCCCCGACCGATGGGTACTCAAGGGCGGTGCGGGGCTACTCACCCGGCTGGCAGATGCAGCCCGCCACAGCCAGGATCTCGACCTGTTCTACCAAGGCCAGCAGGCGGCCGCCGTCGACGATATCATGACCGCCGCGCATCTTGAGCTCGGCGACTGGTTCGACTTCGAGATCGGTACACCTAAACCAATAGGCGGAGTTCACAAAGGACAACAGCTCCCCGTGACGGCGCTCCTCGACGGCAAGGAATTCAGTAGGTTCACGGTCGACACGGTGGTTGCTGTGAACATAACCCAGCCACCAGAGCCAGCCCCTCCGCTCTCGCCGGTATCCATACCCGAGCTACCGACCACGACCTACATCCTGTACTCCCTGGTCGACCACATCGCCGACAAACACGCAGCCATGCTCCAAGAGTTTGGAGGAAAGGCATCGAGCCGATACCGCGACCTCGTGGACCTCGTCCTCATCGCGGAGAGCCAACCCATCTCGGCCAGCCCCCTACAAACGGCCCTCCTCAGCGAGTATGCGCACCGAGGACTCACCCCACCCAAGCAAGTGTCCCTTCCCACTGAGGAATGGGTTGCGGGCTATGCCGCCGAAGTCAAAAACGCGCCGGCCGCAAAAGCCCGCACCGCACACGATGCCCTACAACTGGTGAGCGCCTTCCTGAATCCGATACTCACCAGCAAGAGCAGCGGCAACTGGGATCCCAACACCGCCACCTGGACCGATGGCGACTAACAAGCCTCCTCGAGGGGTGGGGTTGACGCGTCGCGTACGCTTCG
>WHTL01000011.1 GCA_009377735.1 Acidimicrobiia bacterium | reverse complement strand
GGTCCCCACCCAGGCCAAACCCGACTGGCGCGCCTTGGCAATGGCGGTCTCGGCGGCGTACGTCATGACAACAGGACCCAGGCCATTGTCACCGTCGACGAGGGCACTGACCGACGTCTCATGGATGACACTGATTGTCGGATCGAGATTGACCCCACCGGCAATGACACGCTCGGCGAAGGGCCGAACTCGCATCAAGCCATGACCGGTGCGTCCCCTCAGGTCGGCCTCGATGAGACGGGCGGCCACAGTGGCGGCATCATCGGGTTTGGCGCCGACCGCCTCGAACACTGCGGTGACGAACTCCACGAGCCTCTCGACGGGGAATCTCATTATTGACGGTGGAACTGTTCCACGGTCTCACCGGTGTCGGCGAAGGTGCGCGTCACCTCGGTGGATCCATACACCCAAAGGATCCGCATCGCCGTTTCCCCGGAATTGATAAACCGGTGCTGTTCCCCTGCGGGAACCTGCGTGGTGTCATAGGGCCGGACCGCCATCTCACGGCCGTTCAACTCCACCACCGCCTCTCCCTCGAGCACGGTCACCTGTTCGACACAGTTGTGGGAGTGGAGGCGAATGGCGGTCCCAGGGGGGAAGGACGTGGTCCCCATCACAAAATCCTGTCCCTCAAGAGGCTGGGGAGTGAGTCGAATCGATTCAATCCCGTCTCCACGGGCAACCGTTGCCTCTTCGGAGAATCGGATCAGTTTGCTCCCAGCCATGGACGGTCTCCTCGATTGAACGGCGTGACCATGCATCCTATATCATCGTTCTGCTCCTTCCACCTCCGTGTCTCAGAATCCTCCTTTGAGATAAGACTCTTCTCCTTCACCACCACTTCGCCGTCGATGAGCTACCAACCGAGTTCGCCTGGCTACAGGGGGTTGGGGGTGTTTTCGTTCAGGAGCCGGTCGAGATGGGCCCCGGTGACGACGGCTGTGTTAGATGACACCTGTAGCAACTTGATCCAGATCGCCGGCCGGGAGGTGGCGATAGGAACTCCCCGACAACGGCTCGCATCGAGTGCCCTCGTCTGCTACAAACGATTGTGCAGGTCTCGTCATCAGCGGAGGAAAGATGCACCCAGAAGAAGCCGCCGGTTTCCATCTCGTGGGTCACTCCGACCTCAATGGGAGCGGTGACGGAATGCAGGTCATGCCCCACCGGAATGCCCTCTATGTGGCCCATTTTGGACCGAGTGGCATGGGGACCTCGGTCCTCAACATCTCTGATCCGACCCGTCCACAGGTCGCCATGCAATGGGAGGCGCCCCCGGGCTCACACACTCACAAGGTGCAAGTGGCCGACGAGATACTCCTCGTGAACCACGAGCTCTTCCGCAGTGACGGTCCGGCGCCGGTTGGTGTTGCCATTTATGACGTCTCCGATCCCTTCGCCCCCGAGCAGGTCGGGTTCTTCGACACCGGGGGGCGTGGTGTGCACCGCATCGTGTGGGAAGGTGGGTCCCACGCATACATCTCGGTGACCCCGGACGGGTACACCGGTCGGATCTGGATGATCATCGATGTCTCCGATCCCACCGCACCATTCGAGGTGGGTCGCTGGTGGTGGGCTGGCATGTGGGAAAGCGGGGGCGAGACCCCCGACTGGCCCGAGGACGAGGACCGAATGGCCCACCACGCCATGGTCCATGAGGACCGGGCGTATCTCGGCTTCTGGGACAGCGGAATGGTGATCCTCGACATCACGGACCCCACCACACCCCTAACCGTGTCACGACTCAACTGGGAGGAGGGAGGCAAGACCCACACCTGCCTACCCCTCCCCGATCGCAATCTGGTGGTGGTCACGGACGAAGCCATCACCGACGGTTGTGACGGTGACCGCCACATGATCAGGGTCGTCGATATCACCGATGAGACCCAGCCCTATGTGCGCTCCATCTGTCCCGTCCCGGAAGGCGACTTCTGCGACCGCGGTCTCCGTTTTGGAGCCCACTGTCTTCACGAGAACAGACCGGGGAGCTACCGGAGCCAAAACCTTGTGTTCGCCACCTACTTCAACGCCGGTCTCAGGGTGTACGACCTTGCCGACCCTGATCACCCTGTCGAGATCGCCCATTGGATTCCAGAATGCCCCCCGGGCCAGCCCGCCTGCCAGATCAACGACCTCTTTGTGGCTTCCGATCACACGGTGTATGTGACCGACCGGGTCAATGGCGGTGTCTACATCCTCGAGCCCAGCGACGAACTCTCGACGCAGATGACCGACGCAGCCTAGTGGCCTGGTGACCCACAGGCATTACACACCCGCCACACACCCGCCACCCTGGAGAGACGATGACCTACGATGTCCACGCCCACTGTATCCCTACCGACCTAATCGACCTGTTACGAAGCGACGGGTCACAGTTCGGCATCGAGGTGGTTGAGGACGACCGCGGTGTGTCGGTGTTGCTCGCCGGTGGGGGTCGTCTTGGGCCCTTGCGGGGGATACTGGGTGATGTCGACGCCCGGCTCCGGGCCATGGATGCCAGCGGGGTCGACGTGCAGCTCATCTCGAGTTGGGTCGACCTCACCGCTTACGCCCTCGACCCGGGACCGGGGGCAGCCTACTCCCGTCGCTTCAACCGGATCCTGACCGATGAGACAGCCCGTCGCCCTGGTCGGTTCCTGGCCCTGGGCACCGTTCCCCTCCAGGATCCCCGGGCAGCCGCCGAGGAGTTGCGGTTCGCCGTCGAGGACCTGGGGATGGTGGGGGTCGAGATCGCCACCACCGTCGACGGGACCGCCCTCGATCAGGCCGACCTCGAGCCGTTCTGGGAGACGGCGGCGGCGCTACGCTGTCTCGTCCTCATCCACCCCTGCGATCCCCTACCCGGTGCCGATCTGGGACGCAACTTCCTGGACAACATGGTGGGTAGACCGGCGGAGAGCACCGTGGCCATCGGGCATCTCATCTTCGGTGGGATCCTGGAGCGTCATCCCGACCTCGTCGTGTGCGTGGTACACGGGGGCGGGTTCGTCCCCTTCCAGTTGGGGCGGATGCAGCGGGGGTTCGACGCCGTGCCCCACATGTCGGCCCAGAACATATCGACACCCCCCACCGAGCTGGCCCGCCGCCTCTACTACGACACCGTCCTTCACGACTCCCGTGCGCTCGCCTTCCTGGTGAACCTCGTTGGCGCCGATCGGGTGGTGATGGGCACCGACTACCCGTTCGAGATGGGCGATCCCGACCCGGTGGCCACGGTGCGGTCTATCCCCGACCTCAGCGATGAGGACCGTCATCTCATCCTGGAGGGGAATGTCGAGCGTATCCTCGGCAACCTGACGACAGACCACCGAGCCATCTAACTCTCTGGCGGATCGGTTCCACCCCCGTTTTGATAACGCCACAGTTGCGGCATGTATCGACCTATGGCGAGAGCGCCGACGAGACAGGCGAGGCCACCGGATACCACCGAGAACCTGACCGAGGTTAACGACGCCACCACCCCCGATTCGAGATCCCCCAGCCTGGGGCCACCCGAGACCACGGCGATGTGGGTCGACGCCAGCCTGCCCCGGAGGGCATCGGGAACCTTGAGTTGCAGGATGGTGTTCCGTAGTACCGCCGAGATGGCATCCGCCCCTCCGGCCACTGCCAGCAGTACGAGGGCAAGAGGTAGGTGAGCGATGAATCCGAAGATGGTGATGGCGAACCCCCACACCACCACCGCCATGATCACGACCCGACCCTGACGTCGCACCCCACCGATCCACCCCGAGGTGACCGCGGCGAGGAGAGCCCCGGCACCGGGAGCGGCGTGGAGGAGTCCCACGGTGGCAGCATTCCCAGCGAAGATACCCGTGCCCATCGCCGGAAAGAGGGCGCGAGGCATGCCGAAGATCATCGCATTGAGGTCGATGACGAAACACGATTGGATCAGACGCTCACGACGGAGATAGCTGAGTCCCTCCGTGATAGACGAGACACTCACCGACCGACCTCCTCCCTCAGGAAGCAGCCGCCCCACCCCGATGCTTGCCAGGGCGGCTCCGACGAAGGCTACAAGCTCGATCACATAGGTGAGGGTGAGGCTGAAGCGGGCGATGAGGAAACCGGCAGCGGCGGGAACCACCACCGCGGCCACCTGGGTCATGGTCTGATTTAGCGCAAAGCCAGCGGGGAGAAGCTCCCGTCGCAACAGGGAGGGGACAACCGCCATCCTCGCCGGCAGCTCGACAGCCGATGAGACGGCATTGATGCCGCTGAGCACATAGAGAGGCCAGACCCTTGGGTCGGGAGAACCCGCGTTGAGAGCCAGACCAGCCGCGGTGACAGCCACCACCAACTGGGAGACCACGAGGAGCTTGCGACGATCGACGGCGTCGGTAATGGCCCCGCCCAGGGGTGACATGATCATGAGCGGAATGAACTGTGCCATTCCCAAGACCCCTACCGCCAGGGTCGACTCGGTTAGGAGGTAGATCTGCAGGGGAACCGCCACCTCGGCGATCTGACGGCCCAGGAACGACAACATATGTCCCAGATAGAGACTTCGGAAGCGGGGGGATTCCCGGAGTGGGGTGGTGTCTACCACCACCCGTCGGCCCATGCTCCTCCATCCAGTCATCTCACCGGCCCCCCCGCAGGGTCGGATGGTGGTGGGTCGGGCAGAGTCTCCTCGAGTCTGAAGCAGAAGTCTGAAGTAGAGAGAGGCGACGGCGGTGGATAGGGCGATGAGGAAAAAAGCTGCCGATGCCGGCGGCGAGTCCGGCACCCACCTTGGCCCGTCATCACCAGGGTGGTGGCAACCGACACCACCCGTTCATGGGTCCAGGTCGCGCCATCAGTCGACGCCACCTATCCGTCAGGGTCAACGATCGCCTCCCGATAGGGCTTGATAGCGGTGTCGGCAGCGCGATGAGGCACGTCTCTGGCAACCGGCTCGATCGGCAGAATCAGATTCCCCCTACATAGAACGTAACTCTCTGATATTGTGCAACGTACAAACGATTGTGGTGAAGGAAATAACGATTGTGCAATCACAACCATCCACGTTAGAGCCAGTTCTCCACCGACCAAGCCGAAGGGCCCAAGAGATGCCGATCAGCCGAACCGGCGCCGGGACCGCCACCTTTCATGACTGAACACGGGAACCGAAGACCCGGGCCGGGACGGCCTGTGATCAGGGCGGAGAACCTCACCGTCGGCTACGAGCTACACCGCGAACGTCAGCGGCTGACCGCACTCCGCGACCTGAGCCTCACCGTGGATCGTGGAGAGTTCGTTGTCCTGGTAGGGCCCTCCGGTTGCGGCAAGACGACATTCATCAATGCCATCTCGGGTCTAGTCATTCCGTGGGAGGGCTCTATCGAGGTGAATGACAAACCCGTCATTGGTCCGGGACCGGATCGAGCCATGGTCTTCCAGGACTACGCCCTAATGCCCTGGCGCACCGTGGAGGAAAACATTCGTCTGCCCTTCGAGCTCCAGGCTCTGGGGATCAACGAGGAGGAGATGGACGACCGCGTTCGTCGCTACATCGACCTCGTCGACCTCGGCGGTTTCGAGGAGTCCTTCCCATACGAGTTGTCGGGAGGGATGAAGCAACGGGTGGGTATCGCCCGTGCCCTCGTCTCCGAGCCCGATATTCTCCTCGCCGACGAGCCCTTCGCCGCCATCGACGCCATGACCCGAGAGGCAATGCAGGGTGAGCTGGAGCGGTTCGTGGCCGCTACCTCCCAAACCGTGGTGTTCATCACCCACTCCATCGACGAGGCGATCACCCTGGGAGACCGGGTGGTTGTCATATCCTACCGGCCCGGACAGATCAAGGAGGTCGTCGAGGTGGACCTACCCCGGCCCCGATTCGATTACGACATCAAGACGATGCCCGAGTACACCGAGTTGCGGGAGCGGGTATGGGGTCTGGTCAAGGACGAAGCGCTCCAGACGGCGAGGGGAGCACGCATATGAGTATCACGGACCAGAAAGATCTGAAAGCGCTATCTCAAGAGCCCGACCGGATCGAGGACGTCGAGGTAACCGCCAAGGACAGGTGGAGGAGGTGGGGGCCGTGGGTAATCACGATACTCAACCTCACCACTTTCTTCTTGATATGGGAGGTGGTGGCCCGTCTTGAGATAATCAACCGTTTGTTCCTCCCCCGAGCCACCGAGATGTTCTACGCCCTATGGGACGGGCTCGCCAACAGCGCCCCACCGGGCGCGGTGATATCGGGGAGTATCAGGGATCATCTCCTCTACAGTCTGGGCAACCTGGGCATCGGAGTGGGGATCGCCATCCTCATCGGAGTGCCATTCGGTCTCCTGATGGGGGCCAACAAGTACGTCGACAGCATCCTCAGCCCATATGTATGGGCGATCTCGTCGATGCCCCGGATTGCCCTCGTCCCCCTGTTCATCCTCTTCCTCGGCTTCTCTCGCACGATGAAGATCACCATCATCGCACTCTCCGCCGTGTTCCCCATCATGATCAACGCCTGGGCCGGGGTGAAGACCACCGACAAGTCACTCCTCGCCGCCGCCAAGGTGTTCGGAGCCGGCAGATGGGCACTCTACAAAAAGGTCGTCTTTCCTTTCACACTTCCCTTCATCATCGCCGGGATCCAACAAGGGATTGGCAGGGGCTTGGTCGGGGTGATCATCGCTGAGATCTTCGGCGGCTCCGACGGGCTCGGGTATCTGATCCAGAGGGCGGCCGACACGTTCGACCCAGCCCTGCTTTACGCAGTGCTATTCCTACTTGTCGTTGTCTCCCTCACCTTCGTGCAGTACACGCGCTGGCTTGAGGGACGACTCGCCCCGTGGCGCAAGCTCGAGGGCATATGAGGCATTCACCATCACGATCGACAGACAACGGTTCCATATCGGACCAGAGAAGGAGGAGAACATGACCTCGGGTGAAAAAGGGACAAGCGAGAGGACGACCGGCGTGGATCGAAGACGTTTCCTCCAGTTAGGTGGGCTGGGGGTGGCCGGCGCCGTCCTGGCCGCCTGTGGTGGCTCGAACGGCGGCACCACAACCACCCTGGCCCCGGGAACGACAGCTGCAACCGGGACCACAGCCGCCGCGGCGTCGGAAACCACTACTGCAGCGGGGCTCCAGGCCAATCTCAACTCGCTGGTGCTCGGGGAGTGGAACCCGAACTATGCCTCACAATGGGGGTACCAGCTCGCCGACGCGCTCGGCTACATGGCCGATTACGGTATCGACACCACCGACTATCAGCTGAGCGACGAGTATGTGGCCGGTTTACTCGGGGGGAGTCTCGACATCGCCCGTGGTGACACCAACGTCCTCATGGGGTCGGCGTTCACCAGCGGTGAGCCCATCACGATGATGAGTCTTTATCGGACCAGTGAGTGGCAGATCATGGGGGTAAGGGAGGGTATCGAGACACCTGAGGACCTGGTCGGCGGGACCATCACTGGAGGCCAGCTCGAGGGCCGAAACACGGTGGTGCTTCGCAACATCCTGCGTTCTCTGGGGCTGGACCCCGACGAGGACATGGAGTTCGTTGCCATGACTGGTGCCTCCGACGCCCGACTCCAGGCTCTTCTGGCGGGCACGGTCGATGCCGCCAACCTCTTCCCTCGCCATCGCGCCGGTTTGGAAGGGGCCGGTGGTCATTTCATGTACGAGGAGCTCGAGCCCGCCCCCCAGGAGGGCTTCGCCGCCATGGGTCCCTGGTTGGAGGAGAACGGGGATACGGCATCGGCCTGGATAGCCGCCGAACTGAAGGCCAGGACGTGGTTGTTGGATCCCGCTAACAAGGACGAGGCCTATCAGCTCATGATCGACCGCGGATTCGACATCCCTCAGGAGTTCATAGATCAGTACGAGGTAGAGCTCGAGCAGTTCTCGCCGGACGGAGGTTTCGAGACGTCCGAGATGGACGACTTCGTGGAGCTCCTCGTCGAGGTCGGCGATCTCCCCGAGGGTATCGAATGGCGCGATCACTTCGATCCCACCTACCTGTGGGCGGCGCAGGACGAGTTGGGACTCCCGCGTCGGCCTGACAGCATCTAATCGAATAGCACCAGACATCACCGGGGGGACCGAGTAGGTTTCGCCCCCGGCGATGTCCACCCCCGCGGAGGCGAAGCATGCTGTCACGGATGGATGGACTCACCAAGAACCAGCGCGACTTCCAGAGTCTGTGTGGTGACTTCGTAGATAATGAGGTCATCCCCTGGATGCGAGCCAACCGAGAGAGGGAATGGGGTGGCGCCCCCGAAGACCGTTGGCCCCAGGAGTTGTTGTCCAAGGCTGATCAGATAGGTCTACGAACATTGGGGATCCCCGAGGACCACGGCGGTGTTCCCCTCGATACGCTCACCCAGGTCCTCATGGTGGAGGAGTTGGGACGGGGCGACCCCGGGTTCACCACGACAATCGTCCAGAACTGGAAGGTCGCCGCCGAGTTTGCCCGTCACGCCTCTCAGGAATTGGCCGAAGAGTGGTTTGGCCGATTCACCTCCGACACCGGGTTTCTTTGGGCCAACTGCCTCACCGAGCCCCGAGGCGCTTCCGACCGGGTACTCCCCTACGACGCCCCCGAAGCCAGTATGCAGACCCGAGCCCGTCTTGATGGTGATGAGTGGGTCATCGACGGGGTGAAGCACTTTGTCAGCAACGGAGCCAATGCCTCGGCATTCATCGTCTATGCCAACACCGATCCCTCCGCTGGGATCCGTGATGGGGTAAGCAGCTTCCTTGTCGGACGGGAAGCCCCAGGCTTCTCGGTGGGGCGGGTCAATGAGAAGCTGGGGCATCGCATGGTCCTCAACGCCGAGCTGGTGATGGAAGGGTGTCGGGTCCCCCAGGGCCATCTGCTCGTGGAGAACACTGCTCTGAGACGGGCCGGGAGCTATCTACTCGGGGGTCGTGTCCTCAACGCGGCCCGGGCCCTCGGTGTGATGCAGTCCGCCTTCGACGACAGCGCCCATTACACCCAGAATCACTTCCACGGGGGCAAGCTGATCATCAAGCACCAGGTCGTCGCGGCCCGTCTCGCCGACATGGCGACCGCCCTCGAGACCGCCAGGGCCATCACCTATCGGGCCGCCCGCGCCATAGACGCCGGTAACGATGATGCGCCCCAACTCGCCCTCATGGCAAAACTGCATTGCAGTGAGGCTGTCTTCGATCTGGCCAGGGCCGCCATGGAGTTGCACGGGGGCGCCGGGGTCATAGTCGACGCAGGTATCGAGAAACACCTTCGTGACGCCACCATATTCGGTCACACCGAAGGCACCGCCGACATGCAACGCTTCAAGATCATAAAGGCCATGTTCCCTGACACTGCCGGTGTCTACGCCGGACCCGACCCCGTGTTGGGACCGGATGGGTCGGTGCGGCCAGGCACCATCGGTAGAGAGGAGAAATCCGGATGACCACATTGAGCCCGGCGAAGGAGAGAGCCTTCGAGCAGGTACATGGTCTGTGGATCGCCATTCCCACCCCGTTTCAGGAATCGGGGGACATCGACGAGTATGCCCTCAGGAAGTCGGTCGACTACTACATCGACGCCCTCGAGGTCGACGGGATCTTCTGTGGCGGGGTGATGGGTGAGTTCTGGGCAATGACCTTGAGAGAGCGAGCCCTCTGTCACGAGTTGGTCGTCGATGCCACCGGGGGACGGGTGCCGGTCATGGCGCACACTGGTCACCACGTCTATGCCGAAGCGGCCGAGCTGTCACGACATGCCCATGAGATCGGGGTCGATTTCGCCATCGTGATGAACCCCTATTTTCCCATCAACCCCTCCGACGATCTCATCCGCAATTGGTACCGACGTCTTACCGCGGAAACGGCCATTCCCACCTTCCTATTCAACACGTCGTACTCCGGATACTCGATCAGTCCCGAGTTGATAGCAGAGTTGGCGGAGCTCGACACGGTCTGCGGGATCAAGAACCCAAAGCCAAAGGAGCATCTCCTCCGGGTACACGACATGGTCGGCGACCAGATCGTAGTCTGCGACGCTGCCGAGGAGGACTGGCTCGGTCTCCATCTCGATCACGGGTTCCCGGCTCTCATGTCAACACCAGCATTGGCCCTGTTTCAGTACCCAGGTCACCAACCGGTGCTCGAGTACACCCGTCTGGCCGACAACGGGAACAGCGTCGGCGCCTGGGAGATTCATGCCACCCTCGCCGGCGAGCGCAAGTCCTTCGAACGGTGGATGAGGGACCCCTGGCTCGCCTCCAGCAAGGGCGCCATACCCATCGCCGAATTGAAGACTTGGCTGGGTCTCATGGGTCTCCCCCAGGGCTCGGTACGGGCGCCCTTGGTCCCCCTCGGTGTTGCCGATGTTGCCTCGCTTCGCTCCGAACTTGATCATCTCGGGTTGCTCGACACCATCTCCGTTTCATGACGCTGGCCAAACATCCGGCCCCCGCCGGCCTCTTCGTCATTGCGCGGGCCAATCGAGACCGCAACCCCTGTTACGTCTTACGCTGGGATGATGACCGATGACCGCATCGTGGTTGCCGTGTGTGGCTCCGAGCTCCAAGCGCGTGTCCTGATCTCCCAACTGGAAACACGTGGCATTGAAGCCACGACGGAGAGAACCGGGGTGGTTGGCCCCCTTCAGGAAGACCGGCTCAGGGTGTTCGTTCCCGCCTCGCGAATAGAGGAGGCGCGCACCGTGGTCAAGGCCCTAGAGGGTAGAACCCGATGGGGAGGTCTCCTCGATCTGCGTCGCCTTCTCCCCGCCCTCATCGTCCTCGGGTTGTTGATCCTGGCGATCACGGCCCTTGTAACGGCATTGTCATAGGGTCTGCCGTCATCCATGCGGATGGCAGCATCATTCCCAGGTTGCCCTCATATGCTGGGCGCCCAGGTGCAATGATCGTCGCTGATCCAAACCGTGGGCGTCGGTGGTGCGGGGACCCAGAGTTCGATGAACTCGAAGTCGGCGTCGGAGCGGTTCTCGAACCAGTGGACCTCGTCCTCGTCGAGCATCACCACATCCCCGCTGGCCAACTTGATCTCGTCGTCGTCGGCGTGGAGGATCCCCTCGCCTTCGAGGACGAAGAAGAAGTGCTTGCAGTCGGGGTGACGGTGGGCTGCCGCAGTGTCGCCGGGGTGGTAGGTAATTCGGTCGGCCTTGAGATCGGTGGTCCCAAACGTCTCGGCCGTGACGAGGTCGACCCTGTCCCGTGTATCACGTGTGGAGTGGAGCCTGGGTAGTTTCGAATGCTTCTGAAGCTTGACCATAACCGGGAGCCTACCTCCTGGCACCGCAACACAATCGTTTGAGGGGCCGGACATTCTGTCTTGGTCTTGGTTGACGACACCAAGAGTCGCTCCTAGGGTGGATGCGCAACCGTTTGTGCAAGATGCTGCCAAATCGAGAGCATGATCGAGCTGGGAGGTTGGAGACGGAAGACAGCAGCGAACGCGTCACCAGGCACATTCCCGCGATAGATGTCAGCGCCCTAACCGTCCGTTATCAGCGGGCCCGATCGGACCGCCAACCAGGATGAGGCTGTCGAACTCGCCGCGGAGTACGGTCTCGAACCAACCGAAGGTGACCTCAAAGAGTGGGGCAACTTCCTAGGGGACGTCCTCTCGGTCGACGGCGGGTCCCCCGCCCCCTCCTTTGATGAGTGGACAGAGCAGATGGCGCTCCAGGGACTGGTTCCCGATGACTTCCTATGGCAGGACCACGTCGACTTCTCTTGTCTCTGGGAGGCCCAGGAGGCACTCGGTCTCGAACTCAACCCTGACCCTGACGAGATGCCCTGAGTCCGCTCGGGGTGGCTGCCCTGTGCAGATCCTCTCCAAACCCGTGAGGAGGCACGCCTAGTCCGCAGGAGGACCGACGCCGTCGGCCCGGTAGTTCCACAACTGGGGCATATACCTACCGATCGCCAACGTCCCCAGCAGGCAGGCGATTCCGCCGGAGACGACGGAGAAGCGGATCGAGGTCAACGAGGCCACCACACCCGACTCAAGATCACCCAGATGAGGCCCACCAGCGACGACACTCGTGTGGACGGCGGAGAGCCGCCCACGTAGGGTATCGGGAACGGTCACCTGGAGGATGGTGTTACGGAACACCGCCGAAGCCACGTCGGCAGCACCGGCGACCGCCAGAAGTATGAGAGCTAGAGGGAGAAACCCAATGAACCCGAAGATGGTGATGGCGACTCCCCACACTCCCACCGCAATGAGGACGACCCGTCCCTGACGGGAGACGCTGCCAACCCATCCCGAGGTGACGGCCGCCAACAGGGCACCCACTCCGGGAGCGGCATACAGCAATCCTACGGTCGAGGCGTCACCGGCGAAGATGCCGACCCCCATCGCCGGGAACAAGGCACGAGGCATACCGAAAAACATGGCGTTGAGGTCGATCAGGAACCCAGATTGGATGAGGGGCACACTCTTGAGATACCGAAAGCCCTCCCTGATCGATGAAAGGCTTACCGAGCGGCCCCCTCCCTCCGGACGGAGTCGGCCGACCCCGATCATTGCGACCGCAGCGCCGATGAATGCTACTGCCTGCAACGAGTAGGTGGCAGACAGGCTGAGTTGGGCAATCATGAATCCTGCCAGAGCCGGCCCCAAGGCGGAGGCGACCTCGTGCATCGTCTGGTTCAACGCGAAGCCGGCCGGTAGGAGGTCCCGTCGCAACATGGCCGGTAACGATGCCATTCGGGCCGGATTGTTGATGGCGGAGATACCTGCGCTGACACCACTGAGAACAAAGAGCGGCCACACCGCCGGTTGGGCCGTCGAGGCGTTCATCACGAGTCCCACCGCGGTGAGCGCCATCGACAGCTGCCCGGCTACGAGAAGCTTGCGACGATCGACCGCGTCAGCAATGGCACCTCCCACCAGAGACATCGTTATCAAAGGGATGAACTGCGCAACGCCCAGAGCACCTACCGCCAATGTCGAGTTTGTGAGTTCGAAGACCTGAAAGGGGACCGCCACGACGGTTACTTGTCGACCGAAATTGGCGAGAAGCTGACCGATATAGAGGTAGCGGAATCTGGTCGACTCCCGCAGCGGTGTGACATCGACGATGAAACGCCTGCCTATTCGTGAGCGTTCCCTCACACGGTGCCCTCAACCTCTATGTCAATCAACGATGAAATCCTAAAGCCGTCACTCACCAGCGACGTCACGGTATCAGTCCCGTCGATACCGTCCGGACGTGCGGAGGTTCAGCCCAGTTTCTCGGCCAGCCACTGGAAGGTCGCGGGGGCCCAGTGGTCGTAGTACTTGAAGGCGCAATGACCGGCGTCGGCGTACACACGCGCCTCTTTGCCCGTCGCCGGACCAGTCTCCAGCATGTAGTAGATGTTGCCGATAGGGGCGAGATGGTCGTGCTTCCCGTTGATCATGAAGACTGGCATTGTGATGTTCTCAATGATGCCCTGTTCGGAGAGTGCCCAATGGGAGAAGTCCGCCCGCTCCTTCTCCACCGAGGTGCCCTCGAAGGATGCAGGTCCGTCGGGGGGACCGAATTTGAGTGTGGCTCGCTCGTTGTGCACCCTCACGAACTCCTCCATCTCCTCGTCTCCAAGGACATACCCGAAGGGATGGCCGGCATTGGCCACAACGGCACCCAGCTTCTCTGGCGAAGTGCCGGCCAGTTGCATAACCGAGTACCCACCGCGACTGATCCCGAAGGCGCCGATCCTTCCCGCGTCGACCTCGGGCCGAGCCGCCAGATAGTCGACTGCCGCCTCCCACGCCGATACCGACTCGGGTGCCCACGGAAACGGATTCTCTCCACTGGCGGGGCCGTCCATCACAAGTGATGCCATCCCGTTCTCGAGAGAAAGGTCCTGGGCCCAGCCGCGGTCCTCTTTGAATACGTCGGCCCCACACATGATCAGGACGGCAGCCACCGGGGTGTCCGATACGGGAGCACGGAAGTGGGCGCGTACGGTCTCGCCCTGGTGGGTGATCTCGACCACCTCCATAGGTGGGTCCAGATGCTGGCACGCCTTGCGGTAGGCACGGTTGCATGCCTCGCTGATGCGCCGCTTCTCGTCGCTCACCTCACCGGGGAAGCGACCGATGGCATAGAACGTCTTGGCCTGGAGATAGGACCGTCTCGCCCCATCGTGATCACCGGTCTCCTCGAGGCGATCCCCCTCGTCCTCATGACGTCGTCCCACCTCTTCCCAAACCGGTACCCAGAGATCCTCGGTGGTCCCCTCAAGCCGTGACACCGTCGTCTCCAGCTCGCCGATGTCGTCGATCATGGAAAACCAACGTCGATAGAAACCTCCATGGACCACCACAAAGGGGTCCTCGTTGGGCGCAAAGCCGAGTTCGGTGGTCAACGCGTCCTCCTCATTCGTCGAATTCTCAAGACTAGCCTCGAAATCGATTGTAGAGGCCAAAACACGGCCTAGCAGTGACGATCGTATATTTTGCTGGATGCCCTTGGCCCTCTGGACTAGGTTGAGAACATGGACACATGGGACGCCATTCGATCACGCAAGAACATCCGGACGTTCCGGGATGAACCAATCCCGGCAAACGATCTCGACCGCATCCTGGAGGCGGGTCGTCGCTCTCCGTCGTCGGGCAACCGACAACGATGGGACTTCGTAGTGGTCACCGACTCCGGTGATTTGGAGAGACTGGCACAAGTCTGGCAGGGAGCAAGTCACATCGCCGGTGCGACCACTGCGTTGGCCCTGGTTGCTCCCGCCACCGACGATCCGGATCTGTGGGGATCGATCCAGTACGACCTGGGTCAGGTAACGATGTCGATGATGATCATGGCGGCGGACCTGGGCGTCGGTACTGCGCACGCCAAGGTCGATGACCACGAAATGGCCGGCGAGATCCTGGGTCTCCCGGATGATCGCCAAGCCGTCTGGCTAATAGGAATGGGTCTGCCCCAACCACCTCTGACCCCCATAAAGAGACCAGACCGCAAAGAGTTCGAAGCCGTCGTGCACCGCGACAATTGGTAGCAAACCTAGTGTCCCGTCCGGCAGGTTCGTTTGATATTTCGGCGAGCAATTTTCACTCCTGGCAAGGACGCACAACGAAGGCGCACTGCCCGCTCGTCGAGGCGGAGGACGCAGCCAGGGGTGAAAAGGGCCGTTGAAATACATGCATGATCTGCCGGACGGGACACTAGCCGCCCACCACCGCTTCCAGGCTGGTTCCCAGGTCATCGAGAATCACCATGGCGGCATTGCGACCCGGTCCCCCCGTGATGGAGCCACCGGGATGGGTGGTGGCACCGGTCTGGTAGATCCCGGGAATGGGGAGCCGATGGGAGGCCCAACCGGGCACGGGGCGTTGGGCGCCCCCGAAGGATAGACCTCTGTCACCGCCGTGGATGGTGCCCCGCCACATGTGCGGATTGGATCTCTCGATGTCTACGGGGCTCTTGGCCGCCCCAGCCAGGATCTTGTCATCGGTCAGATTGGGTGCAACCTCCTGCAGCTTGCTGAGATGCTCGGCAGCGTAGGCTTCCCGTCCCCCCTCATCCCAGGGACCAAGGTCCTCGGGGGCGTCATATGGAGCCATGCCGAGAATCTTGAGGGTGTGACCACCGTCGGGAGCACGGGTCGGATCCACCACGGTTGGGGTGGCGAAGAGGAGAAAGAGCCCAGCACGGTGGATGCGGTTCTCCCGGAGTCCCCTGGCGAACTCGATCGAATCCTCCGGCCAGGGCGCCCAACCCGCCGACACCGACTCAACGGTTTCGGCGCCGGCGATCAACTGTGGAGCCTCGGTGGTGGCGTAATAGGAGGCAAATGCCGAGAGACCCTCGCTGTAGGTGTCGACCCCGTAGAGGAAGTCGTCACCCCACGCCTCACTCGGTGCCATGTCGACGAGAGTCTTGACATGGATCGACGACACCACCGCCTCACGCGCCCGATAGCTTTCACCGCCCTCCGTCTCTACTCCCACGCAACGACCATTCTCCAATATGAGAGATGTCACCAAGGTGTCGGTCAGCACCGATCCGTTGCCCGACTCGACCGCGGCCACCAGGGCTCGGGGAAGACTGGCCGACCCACCGACCGGGATCGACCAGCTGCGTCGTTGGCGACCACCGGCGAGGGAGTAGGCGAGATACGCCGAGCCGGCCGACTCGAGGGGCTGGAGTGTCTGAAAGGCCATCCACGACATGAACGCCTGGATGTGGCGACTCTCGAACTCACGACTGATGATGTCCCAGGCCGACATCACATTGCGCCGCCGCCACAACACGCCGTCCGGATGATCCGTCAGTGCCTCGTCGAGGGATGGCCCGTACCCGATGGGGGTGAAGCGATATGCGCCGTAGACTCCCTTGACCCGGTCGAACTCGTCGAGCATGTTACGGTAAGCGACGGCGTCGGCCTCCGAGAACCGGCGGATCTCATCAAGGGTCCGTTCCAGATCGAGCCACATGGTCAAATGCTCCCCGTCGGGAAACACGAGGTGGACCACCGGGTCGGGGTTGACATACTCGAGACCGTGCTCGGAGAGAAGACCCAGCTCGTCGCGGGCGAGGAGGGGGTTGACCTGGATCAGAGTGTGGCCCGTGGAACAGGAGTCGAAGTGGTAACCCGGTAGAAGCAGCTCCTCGGTCGCCGCGCCACCACCGGGGTCGGAGCGGGCATCGAGCACCACCACCGAATAGCCTGCCCTGACGAGATATGCGGCGGTGGTGAGGCTGTTGTGCCCACCACCGGCGATCACGAAGTCATACGTCTCGGTCATGTCAGGTCGCCGGACATCTCGACCATCGGGGCCAACTCCACGGCCTCGCCGTTGCGCCGCGACGACTCCAGGGCGGCGTGGACCACCGCCAGGGCGCGCACCGCCTCTTCGGCACCCACCTCGATCTCGGCTTCACCCCGGATGGCGAGGGCGAATTCGTCCAACTGCTCCCGGAACATGTCGGTATGGGGTATCTCCACCCGCGGCCTTTCCGTCTCGCGGTACGCCTGGCTCACCAACGTGCTCTTGTCGTCGGTGAGGTGTGACTGGTCCCAGTTGTTGAAGTCGAGGTCGTAGAAGAGGTTGGCCTCGGTTCCCTGGAGACGAATCTGATAGACACCGGGCGAAGCCCAGCCGGACCCGAGGTATCCCAGCGGTCCGGACTCGAACTCAAGGATCGACATGATGGCGTCCGGAACTTCGGCATCGGTGTAGAGCTTGCGGGCGTGACTGGTGACTGCCGCCACCGGCCCCAAGAGATACTGCAGGTTGTCGGCGTGATGCACCCCGAGCTGGATCAGTGCCCCACCCGGACTCTTGTCGGCGAAGAACCTCCAGGTGTCAGGAGTGAGCTCCAGACCTCGCTCGTTGGAGAAGTTTGCCTCCGCCAGGGACACCTTGCCGATACGGCCATCGTCGATCCAGCTCTTCATGGTCCTGCTGCCACCCAGACGCCGGGCACTGTGACCAACGGCGAAAGGGAGCCCCACTGCGGAGGCCGCTCGGGCGTTAGCACCAGCGTCCTCCATGGTGTGGGCGATCGGCTTGTCGGTGTAAACCGCCTTGCCGGCGTCGAGGCACTCCAAGATGATGGTCTTGTGGGTGTCGTTCGGCGTGGTCACGAGGACACCCTCGATCTCTGGGTCAGCAAGGAGCTCGTCTAAAGAGGCAGCGGCTCTGGCGATCCCGAATTCCTCCTGGAACTTCGCCCTCGACTCCTCCGAACGCGAGAAGCAACTCGCCAATTCGATCACGTCTCCACGCTGGGCGCCGCGTGCCAGCACACGGGCCCACCTTCCAAGGCCGATGGGTGCCAGACGGACGGGGTCGTTCATGGTGTTTCCTCCTCGATCTCGAGCAGCTGATCCAGTTCCTCGATGTTGTCGTCAAGTGATGGGTGGGGGAAAAAGGCGACGAGGGTCATCTCCTCGTAGGCCAGGGTGGCGTGGGGTGTTCGTGGCGGGATCCGCACCCAAGAACCCTCCTCGACCGGGTGCTGCACCCCGTCCAGCCAAATGCGGCCTCTTCCCGACACGACAAAGTAAACCTCCTCGGTGTGGGGATGGAGATGGGGCGTGCGCGGACCCGGCTCCAGGACCACCTGCCGTACGGTGGAGTCGATGGTCGAGTCACGGAACGGATCGGCAGTGAGCCTGCTCGGGCGACTCTCGAATTCCAGAAGGTCCTTCCCGACGATCGTCATTTCTTCCTCCTGGCGTCGAACACGGCCTGCACGGATTTCGTGAGGGCATCGGTCATGGTGTCCACGAACCGGGCCGCCTCGTCATCGGTGGCCCAGGCCGGGTCGCCATACCAGCCGTCATCGGCGATCTCCGTAACGTCGGTTATGTAGCCGTACACCTCCCGAGACCTCCTCATGGCATCGAGTTCTGCCGCGCCCGGTGGACGTGAGGGGTCGGAGAACCGGTCGGTGTGGACCAGGTCGGCGTCGTGGGCGAGGACGGCGAGGGTCTCGATGCCGCCACCATGGGTCAACTCGCCGCCCTTATCGGCATAGATGCGCTGGGCGACGTAGCAGGCATGGGCGGTCACGACCAGGACATCGTGTCGATCCTGCACCTCGGTAGCCACTGCGTCCAGGGACGCATTGTTGCCCTCATGCCAGTTGACCAGGACGAACCTGCTCACTCCCATGGTCACTAGCTCCTCAAGGATGTTGTGCAGGTAGGCCTCGAAGACTTCCCGTCTTAACGAGATGGTTCCCGGGTGACCGGCGTGGATGGGGGTAACGCCATACTGGCCGATGGGCACATGGAGGGCATCAAGACTTTCGGCGAGACCTCGGGCGATGATCTCGGCGGCGATCGTGTCGGTCCCATTGGGTAGATGCGGTCCATGCTGCTCGACACTCCCCACCGGCAGTACCGCCATCCTGGAACGCTCGATCAGCGACGCCACATCGGGGGCGGCAAGCTCATAAATGGAGTGACTCATCAATTCCTCCCGCCAGGCGACACCAGGGCATGCTTCGGGTCGAGACCGTCGAGGATGCGGCGCGCCTCGGCGGCTCCCTGTCTTCTCAATTCCATTTCGCTCTCCTCCGTGTACCAGGCCATGTGTGGGGTGAGAATCACCGAGTCTGCGACGGTC
The DNA here is from genome assembly GCA_009377735.1 of Acidimicrobiia bacterium. GTDB lineage: Bacteria > Actinomycetota > Acidimicrobiia > Spongiisociales > ZC4RG35 > WHTL01. Next base: position 5,839 of record WHTL01000011.1, on the reverse strand, counting down.
TCGAATACCGCGGCGTCCGGTGGCTCGGACGGAAACACATCGAGGGCAGCAACAGCGGGCGCCCCGCGGGTCAGCCCGGCCACGAGGGCATCGGTATCAATGAGAGCGCCCCTTGCCGTGTTCACCAGGATGGAGCCCTGCTTCATCGACTTCACTTGCGCCGCGCCAAGAAGGGGACCGTCGTCGCTGGGCGGAGCATGGAGTGTGACGACGTCGGCGTCCCTCAAAAGGCGTTCTGGTTCAACCAGGGCAGCGTCCGAAACCTGGGACGGCGGCACCTGGGGATCGGACACCAGGATCGTTCCGAAACCGAGGGCGAGGTGAAGCTCCCCGACTCGACGACCTATCCGCCCGTATCCGAAGATCCCCACCGTTAGAGTCTCAGGCAGATGGAGGGGGCGGAAGTCCCCGAAACCCCACGAACCGGACCGGACCACCCGATCCGCCTGTGGTACCCGTCGCAGCGCCGACATGATCAAGGAGACGGTATGGATCGCCACCGCCTCCGTGCCGTAGTCGGGAACATAAGCCACCGTGATCCCAAGTCGTCGGGCGGCGTCGAGATCGACGGTGTCTACTCCCACCCCAAGACGGACTATCCCCCGACAAACCAACTTCTCGAGGACTGCGGAGTCGAAGCGTGGTGCGGCGCCAGTGAGTATCACATCGGCGTTGCCCGCCACCTCGATTATCTGATCGGTATCACGACCGGGACCGGAGACCACGTCCACCTCCCCCAGCACCGCGCTCTCCACCTCGAAATCGGTGAACCGTGTTCCCAGAAATGCAACAACAGGGCGGGGGGCATCGGTGTTCACGAGGGCCGAGTATAAGGGCAACAATCGATTGCTGTTACTTCTGGGGGACTCCGTCCCCCAGACCCCCAACGGCCGCCTCTGCCTTCGCTACTCGCGTGGTCGGGGCCGTCCGACCTCACCTCCACGACCCAGTGGCTGTCTGTCGTATCTGGTGGCCTTCGGGTTCGGTGTGGCTTCGCCTGATGTCTTACCTGGTCGTGGCTATCGCCGGTAGATGGCTTGCCGAGGCGTAGGCTTCCCACCCGCCACGACGGCATCTGCACGACCACCTACGTCTGGGAATTTGTATTCGTCGCGTGTTATGGCATTCCCAGTCGGTAGCACGACTCGCACAGAGATTCCCTATAAATGACCGGGGGAACATTATTTCGGGGTGGCTTTGCGCACACAAAGCACCGGGTACGATCCGAGTGCCCCGAGATCTGTAGGAGTGACCCAACCATGAACCTGGCCCATCTGCCGCTACGTATCGCCACTGGAGCATTCATCCTCCATTCCGGGATTGAGAAGAAGGATGCAGTGGGCGAGCATGCCGAGAGGCTGCACGGTATGGCGTCCAACGCCATACCGCCGCTCACGGGAATCGAGCCGGACAACTTTGCGAAGCTTCTGTCTTCAGCTGAGATTGGTCTGGGCGCCGCTCTCCTCGCCCCGTTCCTGCCGTCGCGTCTGGTCGGGTTGGGTCTGACCGGTTTCGCTGCCGGGTTGATGACCCTATATCTCAATACGCCCGGGATGAGAGAGCCGGACAGCATCCGCCCCACCCCGGATGGAAAAGGCCTGGCCAAGGACGTCTGGCTCCTTGGTGCCGGTCTCACCCTGCTCTTCTCGGGTAGTGGCAGGGACTGAGATCCCACCGATTCCGACTCGACCATGATCCTATATGATGTAGGGATGGACTTGGCGAGGACATTGTGAGGGCGGTGCGACTCACCGCGCCAAATGAAATCGAGGTGGCCGAGCTTCCCGACACTGTCCCCACCGCCGATTTGGTCCTGCTGGAACCAGAGATCCTCGGTTTGTGCGGAACCGACATAAAGGTCGTTCACGGTGACATTCCCGTGCCGCTACCACGGGCGTTGGGTCACGAAGTGGTGGGGCGGGTGATCTCCAATCCGACGTCCGTAGGTCCGGAGCCGGGCACGAGGGTTCTGGTGGACCCATCCTTCTCATGTGGTTTCTGCCACCAGTGTGTGCAGCTACGTCCCCATCTCTGCACGAATGGTGGTCTCATGGGGCGCGATGTCGACGGTGTCTTCGCCGATTTGGTGGCGGCTCCTGTCGAGCGATTGCACAAGGTGCCAGAGTCGATCTCCGACCGAGAGGCAGGCCTGGTGCAGGTACTCGGGACGTGCGTCCACGGTCTGAGAAGCCCGAAGGTGTCCCCCGGTGATACCGCTGTGGTCCTCGGTCTCGGGGTGGCGGGCCAGCTGATGGTGCAACTCCTGAGTGCGGCGGGAGCGACGGTAATTGGCGTGACGAGGTCGGAGGAAAAGCGCAAGCTCGCTGGGAGCCACGGTGCCTCCGCTGTGGTCGCGCCCGATGATACGGCTGAATTGATTGCGGACATGACTTCGGGCGTAGGTCCGGAATTGGTGGTTGAGGCGGTCGGGACCGAAGCCACCCTGATCCAGGCGATCGAATGGGCGGCGACAGGCGGAGACGTCGTCATGTTCGGCACTCCAACCGGCGGCGCCCAGGGCCTCCCCTACTACCAGCTCTACTTCAAGGAGCTGACACTGTGGTGCCCGCGTGCCGCCCTTCCCGAGGACTATCGGCGTGCCATCGAGTTGGTGGCGGCCGGCAACCTCGACGTCGCCGAGATCGTCACTTCGATCCATCCCCTCGATCAGGTCGAGGAGGCATTCCGGTCAGCGGAGCAGGCTGCATCGCTCAAGGTTCTCGTCGATCCCACCGTGGGCAGATGACAGCCGACCTCGTCGTCAAGGGTGGGACCGTGGTCACCTCCGAGGGACGACGCCGGGCCGATCTTTCGGTAAGTGCGGGTCGGGTGGCGGCGGTGGGCGACCTCGATTCGAGCGACAACGAGGTGGACGCATCGGGACTCCTCGTCTTGCCAGGAATGGTTGATACCCATGTACATCTCATGGATCCCGGTCCCACCGACAGGGAAGACTTTCCCACCGGGACCGCAGCGGCCGCCGGTGGCGGTATCACCACGATCATCGAACACACCCACAGCAATCCGGTGCGGAGCCGCCAGGATCTCGTGGAGAAGAAAAGCTACCTGCGGGGGCACTCCCACGTCGACTATGGGTTGGCTGCCCACATCTGGCCCGAGGACGTATCGCACCTCGCCGATACCTGGGATGCTGGCGTTGCGTTCTTCAAGATGTTCACCTGCACAACCCACGGTGTGCCCGGCCTCGACCCTGCCATGGTCAAGAAGGCACTCGATACCCTGGCTGGTTGCGGGGCAAAGGTGCTGGCACATTGTGAGGACGAATCCCTCACCGGGGAAGCCGAGAAGATCCTCCGCCAACAGGGTCGTACCGATCCGGGAGTGATCCCCGAATGGCGGACCCGGGAGGCAGAGCTGGTTGCGGTAGCGTCGACTGCGATCCTCACCGGAGCCAGCGGTGCCTCTGTCACCCTGGCCCACGTGTCCCACCCCGACGCCGTGGACCTGGTCGCCGGTGCTCGCGCTCGCGGAGCCGATATCGCAGCGGAGGCCTGCCCCCAGTACCTCGCCTTGGACGAAGAGGAGGTGTTGGAGCACGGAGCTCTGAGAAAGTTCACACCGCCGGCACGAATCCGGGACGACGAGGACCGCTCCGCCATGTGGAACGTCGTCGCCCGGGGCGACTACTCACACTTCTCCACCGATCACGCCCCCTCCACCCTCGCCCAGAAGAATGAAGGTGATATCTGGTCAGTTCCCTTCGGGCTCCCCGGTGTCGACACCACCCTTCCCTTCCTCATTGACGCCGCCCTCACCGGGCATGTGTCTCTGGAGCACGTGGTCAAGATGACCTCCATGAACCCGGCATCCAGATACGGTTTAGCTCCCCGCAAGGGATCCCTCGTCGTCGGAAGTGATGCCGATTTCGTCCTGGTAGACCCCGACGCCCAATGGCAGGTCAGCGACGCCGATATCGTCTCCAAGGCGGGGTGGAGTCCATATTCGGGACGCACTCTCCGTGGGCGAATCGTGGCCACCTATCTGCGGGGAAGGCAGATCACCGAGAACCGCAGAGTCGTCAACGACAGAATCGGTGAGTTCCTCCCCGGAGTCGGCTCACACGCCTGATAATCCCGAGTCTATTAAACTATGCGGTTGGGTCGGCGAGCCTTAATCTTCACGCCCGTAGCAACCCGAGGAGCGCTGGACATGACGACTCAACATGGACCGACCATCGCCGAGCAGAGCAAGGTCCTCCTTCCCCAGATCGCTGGGTATGTGGGACATCGGGTGATAGCGATGGGGCTACGAACCAATCTGGTCCCGACCTTGGCTGAGATGGGACCGACGACCCAAGGGAAACTCGCTGACCGGCTTGATTTCGACCCCCTCTATGTTGAGGTCTGGTGTCGCGCCGCATTCTCGGCAGGAGTTCTTCAGCGTGCCGACGACAAGTATGAACTCGCTCCACATATGGAGACCCTTCTTCTTGACACGGCATCGCCAGCCTATGTGGGTGGGGTGTTCACCCTCCTGGAGCAACCCGAGATCTTCACCGGTATGGAGACCAGACTGGCCACCTCGGAACGTTTGTGGTGGGATGAGACCAGCCCCGATTTCATCTCTCAGGTGAGTGGCACCGGTCGGCCCTTTTACACCCGGCTCATACCCGATGGTCTTTCTCGGATAGCCGGTCTGACCGAGGCTCTCGAGGATGAAGCAGTCATCGTGGATACCGCGTGTGGCGCCGGGCATGGTGTCATTGCCCTGGCTAGGGCGTACCCATCCTGTCAGGTTGTCGGCGTCGACGGTGACGCCCACTCGATAGAGCTGGCTCGAGAGAGAGTGGCAGCGGCGGAGCTCGGCGACCAGGTGGAACTCGTCGTCGCAACGCTGGAGGATCTGGACATGGCGGATCGTTTCACGCTGGTCATCAACAACATCTCCATGCATGAGTGCCGCGACATCGACACGGTCGCCGCCAATTTCAAGCGTGCTCTCAAACCGGGCGGGTGGCTGGCGATCTCCGATTTTCCCTTTCCAACGGATGACGACGGTCTCCGGTCGGTACCAGGTCGCATCATGAGCGGCATTCAGTTCTTCGAGGCACAGATCGACGACCAACTCCTTCCCCGTTCTGCATACGACGACCTCTTGGAACGACACAGCTTCAATGACATCGACTGGTTCGAGATCAGCCCATTACACGCCGTCACCCACGGTCGCGCCTAAGGATCTTCGGTCCTTTCAGGTTTGTCGACACTGATTCCGACATCTCGACGCCGAGCTCTCGGAAGGTGGTCAGGTCCAAGCAAAACCCGATCTCTTCCCCCAGTATCGGTCGGGGTCTTCGTTCATTGGGGGCACTTGGGCGATCACCGCGGGGTCGACAGAGAATGCGGCTAAGTTCGATAGGAGCTGCTCTGCGGTTGTGGCCCCGCTGAGCACCACATCGGACCAGGGCTGGGCGAGGGCCGCAGCTAGGGCGACGGCGTCCGGCGTGTTGTCGAGCTGGCCCAGGGCGACGGGAACGTCACCGCGCTCGGTCAGTCGCCCGTTGGCGACCGCCTCTTTGATGATGACTCCCAATCCGGCATCGTGGGCATCCTGTGCGGCCGGCCCGACAGAGGTCTCGAGGAGGTTCCAGGTGACCTGGCAGACTCCAAACAATGCCTCGCCACCCACCTCGATGTCCATGGCTCTACGGAGGGTGTGGGCCTGAGGCGCTCCCGAGGTGGTCAGCCCGACGATGACCCCACGGTCGCGGAGGGCACCCAGGGCTTCCAAGACTCTGTGGTCCTCAAGCACTCCGGTCTCGGGCGTAGCCGAATGGATCTGATAGATGTTGAGACGATCCCCGAGAAGCTTCGTCGTCTCG
>WHTL01000445.1 GCA_009377735.1 Acidimicrobiia bacterium | reverse complement strand
GTCGGCGTCGGCGCAGTAGGTGTAGAAGGCGATCATGCGGCGGCGGGCGTGAGCCTCATCTCTGGCGGAGAACACGCCCCGAACGAGCTCCTTGTCGACGAAGGCGGCTGAGACTTCCCCGTCGGGGTCGCCTGTCGCCAGCAGCGAGCACATCCACTCGAACCGTTGGGTGTGAGCCGTTTGTGCCCGGTGAGGAGGGCACGTCGGATCCGATACAGGGGGTCGCCTTTGCGTCCTCTGTGCCCGAGGGTCACGTTCTGGACGCGGCGGCGGACCTGGTCGATGGCCTGGTTGGCTAGGCGAATGGCGTGGAAGTGGTCCACCACCAGCGTGGCGTTGGAGAGCCGCTCTTGGAGGGCCGAGCGGTAGCCGGCGGACGGGTCCAAGGTGGCGAGACGGATCCGCTCGCACCACTCGACGCCGCGGTCTTCGAGCCAGTCGTCGACAACGTGGCGGGACCTTCCCTCGATCACGTCGAAGATCCGGTGACGGTCCAAGTGGACGATCTGGGTCGTGTAGACGGGCGATGCTTTGGGGATGGCGTGAGGAACCGTTTCTCGTCCCCCCGTTCGCCTCCACCCTCTAGACGGTCGGGGTCGTCGACGTTGGGGTCGGGGTAGTCGGCCACTGCCTGGTTGGCCGTGTGCCATCCCACCCCGAACTCGGCGGCGGCTGCCGCTATCGAAGAACCGTCGATGTTGACCATGTCGGCCAGTGCCTGAGCCTGTCAAGTCCTTTGTGTGAGGTGAATGTTTCATGCGGTGGTTGGGATGCGTCCTGGGAAAGACGATGGCGAACGCGTTGAGTGCTTGTTTCCACCATTGGGTTCCGGTGCCGAGTTCACCTCCTCTCTGGTGGCCGATTTGCGGAGGGCGAGGTAGAGGATCTTGAGGACGGCGTCGTCGGTGGGGAAGTGGCCGCGGGTCTTGGTGACTTTGCGGAGCTGGTAGTTGAGCGACTCGACGGCGTTGGCGGTGTAGATGATCTTTCGGATGGCGGGGTCAAACTCCAAGAAGGGGGTGAACCTCTCCCAGTTCCGTCGCCACACACAGGTCGACTACGGCGGGGTATTTGTTTCCCCATTCGTCTTCGAAGTCGTCGAGGGCTTGGCGGGCGGCTTCTGGTGTGGCGGCCCGGTAGACCGGCTTGAGGTCCCGGCTGATCGCTTTGCGGTCGTTCCAGGAGATGAACCGGATCGTGTTTCTGATCAGATGCACCACACAGGTCTGCACCGTCGCCTGCGGCCATACCGCTTCGATGGCGTCACCGAACCCGGTAAGACCGTCACAACAGGCGATGAGCACATCTTTGACTCCCCGATTCTTCAGTTCGGTGAGGACCGAAAGCCAGTATTTGGCTCCCTCATCACCCGATCCGAGCCATAACCCGAGAACGTGTTTTCGACCGTCCAGGTCGACGCCTAGGGCGATATAGACGGGTCGGTTACGTACCTGACCGTCGGTGCGGACCTTGACCACAATGGCATCCAGGTAGAGGATCGGATACATCACATCCAAGGGTCTCTGCTGCCATTCCCGCAGTTCGGGAAGGACCGCGTCGGTGATCTTGGACACCAACTCTGGGGAGATATCCACCTGATATATCTCGGCGATGTGCGCTTGGATGTCGCGGGTGGTCATCCCCCGCGACAACAACCCGATCAGCCGGGTAGCCCCGGCGCGTTGCTGCGCCGGGGCCCCCTCAGAACCGGACGTGCCCGCTTTCCAGGCATCCGGCTCAAGCAAGCCTCAAGGGCGATGTCGGGGTTATTGCCGAGGTT
>WHTL01000188.1 GCA_009377735.1 Acidimicrobiia bacterium | reverse complement strand
CACAAGCCAGACTTCACCGCGATGTGGTTCAGGCAATTCCGTCATCGAGGACAGTGCCCCAATCACTTTCCTCGTTGGCAACCTCTGAATTCGTTGCATCGAGGCGGGCCGCCTCGCGCTCTGCCTCGAAGAGCTGCTCACGCTCGACACGGTGTGCCAGCGCGGTTACGAATCCTGCTAACGACAAGCCTCGCCGCTCGGCGTGCTCCGCGAGAAGATCACGGGTTTCGCTAGAGACACGAATTGTCGCTGTACTAGTCGCCATGCAAGTAGCTTACCGTAGCGACAATCGACCTGACAAGGCCCTCTACCTCACACCCTGATCTCACGCGAGCTGCAGGGCGCCGTTTGCGTACACCCCCAGTTCGAGGAAGAACATGTGAAAGCCGCACGCAACCAGAGTCGGACAACTAGTTGCGAGAACGAATCAGAGAAACTCACCTGACGAAAAATTGGCGAGGCGCTACAGACCGGCTCCTCCACCCGATCAGCCTCGCAGCGACGCCGGGCCTAGGCCTCGTTCAGGCATGGTCACTCGGAGAGCGCTGGCGCGCCGACGTTCTCGAGGCGGTTTTTTCTTCTGATCTGAGGCGTGCCGTCGAGACGGTCTACATCGCCTTTGCCGACTCGGGAGTGCCCGTGCTCGGCCTCACGGAGGGGCATCCTCCAGTCCGGCCCGCACCCGATGGTCGGTCTGCTCGATGTGAAGATCCAATCCTGAAGTGGCCCGCGTTTTTGCCATTCGATTGGATCTACCTGTGGGCCGCTCCCGGGATAGGTTTCCCTGCATGCAACAGAAACCATCTCCGTGCCAGTCCGACTCGACTTCGACGGTCTCGCCCCCAAGGTGGGTCGGGCCGTCAGCCAACTCGATGGGGCGGCCACGGCCATTCTCGACGAAGCCAACATCGATCATCGCCTGAGAGAGCTGCTCCGTGTCCGGGTCTCCCAGATCAACGGGTGGGCCTACTGCATCGATATGCACTCCAAGGACGCCATGGTGGTGGGGGAGAGCGAGGAGCGTCTCTATGCGATCAACGCATGGAGGGAGACACCCTACCTCACCGCCCAAGAGCGGGCTGCGCTCGCCTTCGTCGAGTCGGTGGCCACCATGAACCAGACCCACGTCCCCGATGACGATTTCGCCGCGGTGTCGAAGGAGTTCTCACCACAAGAGGTGGCAGCCCTCCTCAGCCTGGTGATGCCGATCACGGCGTGGAATGCCATAGGGGTCACCACCCATCAATGGGAGCCGGGTTCGTACGATCCCGGTGAGCGCTGATGTCGCGGCGCGGATGGAGCCTGTTCCTCGCCATGAGTCTCTTGTGGGGGGTGCCTTACTTGATGATCAGCGCCTGGTCGCTTGGGATCGCCGCGGTGGCGTACACGCCCGTCGGGGTCATGCAATGGCCCAGCGGAGCGGTCAGTGTGCCCTTGGTCCTTTCCATCGTCGGTCTGGTGTTGATCTGTACCGCGACCGCCTTCGTGGTCTATCACAAGCTGGTGGCAGAGGTGGGTGCGGTGCGTTCCACCGTGATCACCTATGTCAATCCGGCGGTGGCGCTCCTCCTTGGAGTTGTGGTGCTTGGCGAGAAGCTTACCCCGGTCACGGTTCTTGGGTTCGCGCTGATTCTCATCGGATCTAGGTTCGCCACCGAGAGGACTCGTAATGACTCCGAGAAACCAAACGTGGCGCCCCCCCACTATTGGATGGACTGGCGGGGAGAGAGAGATGGTTCAGCCTTCGATCTCCCGCTCCATCAGCCCGCATACCCGGGTGAACGATGCACCCGGTAGGGTGTCGACAGGCAACGAAGGAGATCTCAGATGGGCAAGCTGATCGCGACGACGCAGGCGACCGTCGATGCCGAATGGAGGCTCCTGGTAGCGGCTCCTGATGTCAACACCGCCTGACACTTCTCAAGACGACCACACGCATTTTTGGGCACACACCGATGAAGGGAAGGAGGTGCGCTTTGTAGATCCCCGAACGTTCGGGTTCGTGGCGGTGTTCACCCCCGAAGAGCTGGAATCCGACTCCATGGCACTTCTCGGCCGTGACGCCTGGCACGACCTCCCCACCCCGGATGAGCTTGCCGAAACACTTCGTAATCGCACCGCGCCTATCAAGTCACTACTGCTGGACCAGAGAATCATTGCGGGGCTGGGGAACATCTATACCGATGAGATCCTCTCTCTCGCCTGTGTAGATCCCCACCGTGAAGGGGGCTCCCTGAGTCGGGCCGAGATCGAGTCGCTCCACGATGCGGTCGGTCCGGTGCTCGATGCTGCCATCGTGGCCGGGGGCACCTCCCTGGAGGATCTCGCTTATCTCCTGCCGGACGGTCGAGCTGGGGAGATGTTGCAACAGCTCCAGGTATATGGGATGGAGGGCGAGCCCTGTCCCCGGTGCGGCACCGAGATCACCCGACGTGTCCTCAGGGGCCGGTCGACCCATTTCTGCCCGCACTGCCAGCGGTAGTCCCGGTTAGCAATCGCCCCGCACCTCCAAGCTCACCCCGGTTTGGATCGGGTGGGTGGTGAGCCTCTCCTTAGAGTTAGTTAAGATTGAGAGGTGATCCCAATTCAGGGCGGAAACTCCAAAGTGGAGTTGGTCGAGCGCGACCACTTGTTGGAGGACCTACGTCTTGAAACCCGATCGGCGGCTAAGGGGTCCGGTCGTCTCGTGTTTCTTGGTGGTGATGCCGGACTTGGCAAGAGTTCGGTAGTCCGCGAGATGGCCCGGAAACCGGGTTCTCAGGTGCGGCTCATGTGGGGTGCGTGCGACTCGCTGACCACGCCGCGCCCGCTCGGTCCACTCCTCGACATGGCAAGCACCGCCCCGATGGTTGGTGATCTGATCGACAGAGGGGCTCCCCGGTTCGAGTTATTCACTTCATTGGTCGAAGACATCACCACCCGCCCTTCCCTACTTGTAATGGAGGACGCCCACTGGGCCGATGAAGCGACGCTCGATCTCATTCTGTTCTTGGGTCGTCGTATCGCCGACACCCGTAGCATCGTCGTCGTAACCTATCGCCCCCACGAGATCACCACACGGCATCCCCTGCGTTTGGTCATGGGGGATCTCGCGACGGCGGCAGGTCACCGACGCTTCCAGGTTGAGCCCCTCAGCCTCGATGGAGTCCGCACCCTGGTTGGAGAACGGAGCATCGATGCCGAGCGTCTTCACCGTGTGACCGGGGGTAACCCGTTCTACGTCACTGAGGTGCTAGCCAAACCGGGTTGGACGGTGCCGCCCACGGTGGCCGACGCGGTCCTGGCGCGTGTCAGTCGCCTCCCTGATGAGGAGCGAGACCTGCTGGCGACCGTGTCGGTGGAGCCCACGGGACTGGAGTTGGACCTGTTCGAGAGCCTGGGGCGAGGGTTACCGAAGGCTCTCGCCTCGGGGCTCGTCGTGGCCGACGGCGATACGATTCGATTCCGTCACGAGCTTGCTCGACTCGCCATTGAGGGAACACTCGACGCCCAGCGGCGGCGGAACGCCCACAAGGACATCCTCGGGGAGCTAGAGCGACGGGACGACATCGACCCGTCCCGGCTGGCACACCACGCCAACGGGGTCAACGATCCGGCGGCCATACTCAAGTGGGCGACGGAGGCCGGAGATGCTGCCGCCGCCAGTGGAGCCCACCGACAGGCGGTCGAACATTTCCGTGATGGGGTGGAACATTCGGTCTCGGCCGACATCGACATCCGGATCGACCTGCTCGAGAAGTACGCCACCGAGCTCTCCCGGGTCGACCGCATGGAAGACGCCCTCGCGATGCGGCAACGTGTCTTAACCCTGGTGCGTCGGGGAGGCAACATGACACGGATTCTCCTCGCCGAAGCCCATCTCGCCGACGCGATGTTGCATGCCGGAGATGGAATCGGCGCGTACCGGCTGATGGATAAGGTGGTAGCCGCTGCCGACTCCCTGGATCCCGGTCTTGAGATGGCCCAGATCTACTATATGGCGGGTTACCAGGTGATGCTGGCCCGTCGCGCCGGCGATGCCATGCGGTGGTGCAAGAGGGCTATTGCCCTGGCAGAGGAGCACGGTGGGGACAAGATTCTCGCTAGAACCCTCAACGCTCTGGGGTCGACCCGCATCGTTTCTTTCGAGGATCTCACCGGCGTCGAGGAGCTAACACGGTCCGGTGTGATTGCCGAGGAACTCGGCTGGGATGCGCAAAAGGTCAATGCCCTCCTCGATCTCGGCTCGGGCTTGTGTGAGATCCGTCGATACTCACTCGCCGAGGACTACTTGCAGCGGGGTATCGAAGAAACTGCCGACCGCGATCTCGATGGTCTTCGACACTATTGCACGGCCTGGCTTTCCCGGGTCCGGTTCGAACAGGGGCGCTGGTCGGAAGCAGACGACCTTGCCAGCCGCGTCCCCCTCGACTCAGGAGCGCCCATGTGTCCAATAGTCGCGGCCACCGTCATGGGTAGAACCCGGACCCGGCGTGGCGAATCCGGTGCCGAGGAGCTGCTCAACGAGGCCTGGAGTCTGGCCCAGGAGGCTGGTGACGTGCAACGTCTGTGGCCGGTAGTGGCAGCCAGGGCTGAATGGGCATGGCTGAGCGGAGGGAATCGAGGAGCATTATCCAGGGACCTCCTCTCGGTATTGGACACCGCAGTCGAGCTTGGGGTGCGCTGGGCGATATCCGAGCTTGTCTTCTGGGCGAACAAGCTGGACCTGCCGACCGAGCATCAATCCCCGATGGAAACCGATCCCTTCCGTCTCCATGTCGAAGGTGAGCACGCGGCCGCGGCCATGACCTGGGCGGAGTTGGGTTGTCCGTACGAGCAAGCTTGGTCGCTGGTGGATGCTGGGAACGAAGAATCGCTCCGCCAGGGTCTTGATCTGCTGATCTCCCTTGGTGCGGGGCCCCTCGCTGATCGGGCGCGCCAGTCCTTACGGGAACTTGGTGCGACCCGGATCCCGTCGGGGCCAAGACCTCAGACCACCGGTCACCCCGAGGGCTTGACCCGGAGACAGGTGGAAGTGCTGGGTCTGCTCACCGAGGGCATGACCGACAAGGAGATTGCCGAACGACTTTTCATCTCGCCCAAGACGGCGGGTCATCATGTCACCGCCATCCTCCAGAAGCTCGACGTGTCGAGCCGCCATGCCGCGGCCAGCCGTTCCCAGCAGAAACCCTCCCTGCTGGCCTACCGGCAACCGACCTAGAAAATAGGGGAATCTCCCCATGATCAGTGGTGGGTCGGTGTCGTAGCTTCGTTCCAAGAGTGGCGATGGTCGCCACCGGAAAGGAGCACAAAGTGCCATTGTTCATGGACGTCCATGATGGGATCCCGGAGGATGCCGACGCCAAGGCGGTCGCCGAGGCCCACGAGGCGGATCTACAGGTCCAGGACGAATACGACACCCGCTACATCAACTACTGGTTCGACGAGGAGAATCGAAGGATCTTCTGTCTGGTCGAGGCGCCCGACGCGGAGACAGCCCACGCCGTCCACCGTGAGGCGCACGGTCTCGTCGCCGATGAGATCTACCGGGTGGTTCAGGGATGAGGCGGCGACGACTCATCGTGCTGTCAGTCTTGGCAGCACTCGTCATCACCCCACTCTCGGTGTGGGCGTCGGACCGGTTCGACGACGTGGGAGACGACAACATCTTCCACGATGACATCTCCTGGTTGGCCGAATCGGGAGTGACGATCGGGTGTAATCCACCGGAGAACACCAACTTCTGCCCGGGTGAGAATGTGACCCGGGAGCAGATGGCGGCGTTCCTACGTCGGCTGGGTGAGAACCGGGTCGTCGACGCCGGATGGCTCCAGGGCTATAGCGCTGAGGGTCTTTTGGATGCGGTCGCCACCAATGTTGGTGGTCCGGTAGCCGCGCAGCTGGCCGAGGTGAACCTGGCCAACGCCAAATACCAGGACGTCGAGGAGGCGGAAGCCGACGGCTACGAGCGTTTCCTGGCCTGCTTCGAGCACCCTGCTGAGGGCGGCATGGGTCAGCATTATGTCAACCAGGCCCTCCTGGACGGCAACGTGGAGGCAAACCGACCCGAGGCCATGGTCTACGAGCTGGACGCAGATGGCGAAATCGTCGGTCTGGTCGCCCACGAGTACATCGTGCCCGTCGACGCCTGGACCGAAGATGAGCCGCCAAGCCTCTTTGGCCAGGAGTTCACCCAGCACGGTGTCCTGCCGGTCTGGAAGCTTCACATCTGGATCTGGAAGGACAACCCGAATGGCGCGTTCGCCGACCACAATCCCAAGGTGAGACTCTGTCCGGAAGGGGAGCCGGTCTTTCCCGAGCCGCCGGCGAGCCTTGGCGGACCAAGTCACGAGCGCGACGCAGAACGCGCGGGAGGGTGGGACGGCCCCTTCCACAGGAGAGAAGCAAAGGCTATCAACCAATGGCGATAACACGAGAAGAGCCACTATCACGCCCAGCTCAGCTGGGGTTCCTACCAACAGAGAGAAAAAGAAACGAAAAGTGCACCCTGATATCGCATATCACATGATCAAAGCAACCGCAGAGGAGCGTGCTCGCAACGCTGCCGAGAGAAGGCTTGCCGGCTCACTGCCCCGACGGAAGCGCTCCGTAAGACTGGGCCACTACCGACTCACCATCGACCGAATCCCCAGAGTCGCGACCCAACCCATATGACATACCGGTCTGCCGACAGTCCCAACGCCCCCGCTTCCTCCCTCTAGGAGCGAAGCGACGTTGGGGGAGGTGTCAGCGCCGCAGGCGCTGACGGAGGGGGCTCCCCCCAGCCACCCACTCCCTGATGCCCAGCCGTTCTACTCCCTCCCACTGGTGGGGGGAGTGCCGCGTTCCAATCAACGATGAGCTGGACCCTAGAGTCTTCGCAATGTGCCCCTTTCTCCCAATATGAAGGCCATCCATGCTATGTCTCCGGTCGGGTCCAGGGTGTGTTCTTTCGGCAGACATGGGGTGATCGACCCTGTCGGTGAGTGGGTGCAGGCGGACGGCGACCACGGTGAGTACTCGTTCGAGCGGCAGGCGAGGTCGGCGGGGCTGGTCCTGGGTCGGGTGACCTACGAGGGTCTGGCGGGCTTCTGGCTGACCCAGACGGGGAAGTGGGCGGACATGGTCAACCCGATCCCGAAGTACGTCGGATCGAGGACCCTAAGCGGCGACCTCGAATGGAACTCGACCGCGCTGGAGCCCCCCTCGAGGATTCGATCCCGAAGCTAAAGGACGAGGTCGACGGTGACCTGTTCATGCATGGGAGCGGCGAGTTCGCATACGCCCTGGCGGAGAAGGGACTGATCGACGAGTTCGAGGTCTATTTGGACCCGCTTGTCTGGGGGAGAGGCAACCTCCATGTGCTTGGCGACCGGGGCACGGTCCAACTCGAGCTCGACGACGTGAAGCGGTTCGACTCCGGGATTGTGCTTATCACCTACCGCCCGGCATCCTGACGAGCCCGATGGCCAGGAGGTCTCATGCCCCGTCTAACCCGAAGTTACGTGCCCGGGGTTGGGGGATCCGCCTGCTGAGCGGGGGGTTTGTCGCGGTGGCGGTGAGGGTGTTCTGTCTACGTGAGTTTGAGGGGGATGGTGGTGCCGATGAGGTGGAACGCTTTGTGTTGGGTGGGGGT
>WHTL01000179.1 GCA_009377735.1 Acidimicrobiia bacterium | reverse complement strand
TCGATGATGCCGTCGTGATCGCTGAGATAATAGGTGCGAACCTCGGTCCCATCGTTGGTGATTGTGAGGGGCTGGGTAGAGGTTTCCCCGAGAAGAACGTCGAACTCCAGGGTGTCGGGATCCACCTCGACCTGGCCGTCTGCGGCCGACAAACCTACCGGTGCCATTAGGACAGCCAACGCCGTCACCACACCAAAAACGCCAAGACTGTTCCAACGCATGATCCTCGCCCATGGGAATCGTTTACCTCCGTCGCCAAGACCTTAGCAAACCAAACCAGAGAGTGTGTTCGGGCACCAGCCTCCTAAGAACCTGATCCTCAGATGCGGGTTAACGTGGGATCCGATGATCGACGATCCACTATGGCCCCGGGTTGATCAATGGTTGGCTGACCCCAGTGACGATCCTGAGGTCTCTGTGGTGGGGCTATCCACTTCGGTGGCGTCGCTGTCGCCGTCCCGAGCCGACCTTGCCCCCGACGCGATGTGGGATCGGATGGGGAGGTTCTCCACATATCACGGAGAGGAGGACTTCGACCTCACAGTCGTTCCAGTGGCTCCCTTGGGGAATCTGATGTTGGGCGACATTTCCGCAGAATCGCTTCCCAGCGAGATAGCCGATCTCATCACGGGGTTGCCCGATACAAACCTGGCTCTCTATCTCGGTGGGGACAACGCCATAACCCGCCCCATCGTCCGTAGTCACGGTGACCTGAAGAATGTGGGTGTGATCACCCTCGACGCCCATCACGACGTCCGCTCCACCGATCCCTTCCCCAGCAACGGCTCACCCATCCGGGGGCTGATCGAGGACGGACTGCCGGGGCGCCAGGTAGCGCAGATCGGGATCCACTCCTTTGCCAACTCCCAGCCCTATCGCCACTGGTGCGACGGGCACGGCATCGGTGTTTTCACCATGACCGATGTCGACCAGGACGGTATCGACGCCACCGTTTCGTCCGCCCTCGATCACATCGGGGACGTAGCATCGATCCATGTGGATGTAGACATGGATGTCCTCGACAGTGCCTTTGCCCCCGGCTGCCCAGGGGCGAGACCCGGTGGCATGACCCCACGACAGCTGGCACGGGCCGTCCGTCTTCTGGCCCGAGACAACCGAGTCACCTCCGTTGATTTCGTGGAGGTCGATCCGGAGCGAGATCGGGATGGCATCACCATCGACGCCGCCATCACGATGATGCTCGAAGCCGTCGTGGGGTACGGAACCCGTGAATAGGGAGTCGACATGATCATCGATGGCGGGCCGGTGACACCGGAGGAGTTGGTGGCCGTGGCACGGGGCGACGACGACGTTCGGGTGGAGTCGTCCGTAGCCGAGAAGATGCGACCGGCCCTCGAGGTGGTGGAGCGAGCCGTGGACGGAGACCGTATCGTCTATGGAATCACCACCGGTTTCGGAGCCCTCGCATCTACGCGGATCGATCGCTCGCAAGCCGAGGAACTGCAGGTGAACCTGCTGCGAAGTCATGCCGCCGGAGTAGGAAACCCATTACCGGACGATGTGGTGAGGGGCATGATGGCCCTGCGGGCGCGCACCCTCGCCTCCGGCCATTCCGGCGTGCGTCCCCTGGTGGTCGAGAAGATTCTGGAGCTCTTGGAGAATGGAATCTTGCCGGTGGTACCCGAGTTGGGCTCCGTGGGTGCCAGTGGTGATCTCGCCCCGTTCGCCCATCTCGCCCTACCTCTGATTGGTGAGGGGGAAGTCCGGATAGGAGACCAGATCGTCCCCAGCGCCCAGGCCCTTGCAATGCGTGGGATCACTCCACTGAGCCTTGGCCCCAAGGAGGGTCTCAGCCTCCTCAATGGGACGGAGGGGATGACCACCATGGGATGTCTCGGGCTGGTCGGGGGTCTCACATTGGTGCGAGCCGCCGATGTCGCTTGTGCGATGACGGTGGAGTCGCTGTACGGCTCGGAGCGACCATTCCGAGAGGAAATCCACCGACTCCGCCCCCACCCTGGTCAGACCGCCTCGGCTGGGCGGATCAAAGGGGTGCTTGCTGACTCCGAGATCGGAGCCAGCCACATCGACGACTTCGAGCACGCCGTCCAGGATGCCTACTCGCTGCGGTGCGCCCCCCAGGTTCACGGGGCGGTGTTGGACACGCTCGGCCACGCACGGAATGTCCTTGAGATCGAACTGGGATCGGTCGTCGACAACCCGATCGTTCTCTCTGAAACCGACGAGGTCATCTCCGGTGGGAACTTCCACGGACAGCCATTGGCGTTCATTCTCGACTTCATGACGATTGCCATCACCGAACTCGGTTCGATCTCGGAGCGTCGCACCGATCGCATCCTCGACCCGGAAAGGTCCAACGGTCTGCCCCCGTTCCTGTCGCCACATGCCGGAACCCATTCGGGTTACATGCTCACCCAGTACACCGCGGCCGCCATCGTGGCCGAGAACCGGGTTCTGTCCCACCCAGCATCGGTGGAGTCGATTCCGACGTCGGGTAGCCAGGAGGATCATGTCTCCATGGGATGGGGAGCAGGTCGCAAGCTGCTCACGGTTCTCAAGCACACCATCAGGGTGATTGCCATCGAAATGCTTTGCGCCGCCCAGGGAATCGAGTATCGAGAGCTGCGGCCGTCGCCACGCACTGCGAGGTTCGTCGAGTTGATCCGCTCCGAGGTTCCACCTCTCGAGGGCGATCGACCACCGGGGGTAGACATCGAGGCTATTTCAAGCCTGATCGAATCTGGTGCCTTCGACCGGATACTCGCCGACGAGGAGTTGCTGTGACCCATGTACCACCGAGTCCCCCGACCCCGATAAGAGCCGCACGTGGTTCCGAGCTGAGAGCACGGGGCTGGCTTCAGGAGGCGGCACTGCGCTGTCTGGAGAACAACCTCGATCCCGAAGTCGCGGAGAATCCCGCCGAACTGGTCGTCTACGGCGGCACGGGAAAGGCGGCCCGATCCTGGGAGGCCTTCTCCGTCATCGTCGATTGCCTGCTGGCGCTGGAAGACGACGAGACGCTCCTGGTGCAGTCGGGGAAACCGGTTGGGGTCCTCACCACCCACCCCCGTGCTCCCCGTGTTCTCATCGCCAACTCGCTCCTGGTTCCCGACTGGGCGACATGGGACCACTTCTGGGAGCTGGAGGCGGCCGGTCTCATGATGTATGGGCAGATGACTGCTGGCTCATGGATATACATCGGGACCCAGGGAATCCTTCAGGGGACCTACCAGACGTTCGTCGCCCTGGCCGAGCAGCGATTCGGGGGCACGATGGCTGGAACCATCACCCTCACTGCCGGTCTCGGGGGAATGGGAGGTGCCCAACCCCTCGCCATCACCATGAACGACGGCGTGGCCCTTGTCTGTGACATCGACCCCGCCCGGATCCGCCGTAGGGTGGACCACGGGTATCTCGACACCATGGCCGACAACATCGACGAGGCCGTCCGCCTCGCCGAGACGGCGAAGAGAGATCGCACCGCCCTCTCGGTCGGGTTCGTGGGTAATGCCGCCGATGTGTTCCCCGCCTTGCTGGCGACGGGTGTGGAGATCGATATCGTTACCGATCAGACATCGGCACACGATCCGCTCAACGGATATATCCCCAACGGGTTCACCCTGGAGGCAGCCGCGGAACTCAGGGGAGCCGATGCGGACAGATATATAGAGGAGTCCCAGCGCGCCATGGCAGAGCACTGCGGTGCCATGGTCGATTTCCAAAGCGGAGGTGCCGAGGTGTTCGACTACGGGAACAACCTGCGGGGTGGAGCAGAGTCCGGCGGTCTCAAGGACGCATTCGCCTATCCGGGTTTCGTGCCCGCCTACATCAGACCCCTTTTCTGCGAGGGGCTGGGACCGTTCCGCTGGGTAGCACTCTCCGGCGACCCCTCCGATATCGCCGCCACCGATGCCGCCCTCCTCGATCTTTTTCCCGACAACCGGCCCCTGCACCGCTGGCTGGAGATGGCGAAACAGAAAGTCCAGTTCCAGGGCTTGCCGGCGCGGATCTGCTGGCTGGGCTATGGAGAGAGGGACCGGGCGGGTGTTCGCTTCAACGAACTGGTCGCCAGCGGAGAGGTGACAGCTCCCATCGTCATTGGAAGGGACCATCTCGATTCGGGATCGGTGGCTTCGCCCTACCGGGAGACCGAGGCAATGGCCGACGGGTCCGACGCCGTTGCCGATTGGCCCATCCTGAACGGGCTGGTGGCGTCGGCATCGGGTGCGGCCTGGGTGGCGGTCCACCACGGCGGCGGGGTGGGTATGGGCAAGTCCATCCACGCCGGTGCCCAGGTCGTCGCCGACGGCACCGCCGACGGTGAAGAGCGGGTCAGGACCGTATTGACCAACGACCCGGCCATGGGTGTTCTCCGACACGCCGACGCCGGATACGACCGGGCCCGCCAAGTGGCACGGGAGCGGGGTGTGCGGATCCCCATCGAGGACGGTTCGGCGCCCACTAGATGACCGACCTCCTGCTCACCGGGATCGGCCATCTCGTCACCAACACCGGCGAGCCCGGCGACACCGCCCCCGTCCTGGATGCAGCGGTGGCAATCACCGACGGAAAGATCGAGTGGGTGGGCGCGACGGCCGACGCCGACTCGGCGGAGACCATCATCGATCTGGAAGGACGAGCGGTGCTACCGGGCCTGGTGGATGCCCACACCCATATCGTATATGCCGGGAGCCGTGCCGAGGAGTTCGCCAAGAAGCTCGCCGGAGAGTCCTACGAGGCCATCCTCGCCGCCGGTGGCGGGATCATGGACACGGTGCGTTCCACCAGGATCGCCACTAACGACCAGTTAATGGATATCACTTCACGGCGGCTCGGCCGCATGGCAGGCAACGGCACCACCACCGTCGAGACCAAATCGGGATACGGTCTCGATGTCGAGACGGAGGTGCGCATCCTGAAGACGGCGGCGCTCCTTGCCGAGGAGTCGGGGGTCGAAGTCGTGTGCACCTTTCTCGGCGCTCACGTGGTCCCAACCGAGTACCGGGTGAGACGCGACGCCTATGTCGACCTAGTCATCGAGGGGATGATCCCGGAATGCGCCTCCCACGCCGAGTTCATCGACGTGTTCTGCGACCGTGGCGCCTTCGACCTTGACGAGACCAGGGCGATCATCGAGGCGGGAATCGCCCACGGGCTGCGCCCCCGACTCCACGCCGAACAGCTCGCCAACACCGGTGCCGTGGATCTCGGTGTCGAGATGGGCGCCATCTCCCTCGACCATCTCGATCACGTGACGCCCGAGCAGGCGGCAAAGATGGGTGAGGCTGGCACCATTGCCGTCCTCGTTCCCGGGGTCACCCTGCAGATGCGGACACCACCACCGGATGTGGCATCGCTGCGTCGGGCAGGCGTCACCTTGGCGTTGGCCAGCGACGCCAATCCCGGCACCTCAAACGTTGAGCTGATGACGACCGTTATTGCCCTCGGTTCACTCCTCTTCGGGATGTCGGTGGAGGAGTCGGTGTGGGCTGCAACCCGGGGCGGGGCGCTCGCCCTCGACCGTGGTGACCGCGGTCAGGTCGTCGCCGGATCCCGGGCAGACCTGGTGGTGCTAATGGCCACCCACCCTGCCCATCTCGCCTATCGGATCGACCAACCAGTGGTTTACGGTGTGATCATGAATGGAGAGATCAGGCACATGGCGGGCTCAAGGAGGCTGATATGAAGCACATGTCCCACATCTCGACGACCAGTCATCGCCCCTGGCGGCGTCCTCCTCCTAGGAGCACCACCGAGGGTGCGCCGTTGTCGTGCGTCCTTGCCAGCGCCGCGCCTGGCCGCCGATCTGCACAACGGCGCTCCACACCAGCCTCCTAGATGACCTTCGACGACGCCCATTGGGATGAGAGGTATCGCGAGGCCGAACTGCTGTGGTCGGCGGCGCCAAATCTGTTCGTCGCTGATCGTCTCGCCGATGTGCCAGCCGGTCGTGCCCTCGACCTCGCTGCCGGGGAGGGACGGAATGCCATATGGTTGGCCAAGGAAGGATGGACGGTTACCGCTGTCGACTTTTCCGCCGTTGCAGTGGAACGCGGTCGCAACCTGGCGGAGCGCCGTGAGATTCGACTCGTTTGGGTGGAGGACGACGTCACCAGGTGGGACCCCGACGGTGAACTCTTCGACCTGGTCCTGATTGCCTACCTCCATCTCGGTCCCGAGGTCGTGGAATCTCTCGTCCAGCAATCCTGGTCGTGGCTCGCCCCGGGGGGTCGACTATTTCTGGTGGGGCATGCCAAGCAGAATCTGAAGGAAGGCTACGGCGGTCCGCCAGACCTGGAGAGGCTGTGGGATCCCGACGAGCTGGTGGCGTTGGTACCGGGTGAGCCCTCGGTGGTGGAGGCCGAGGTAGTGGAGAGACCCGTCGTTACCGAGGAGGAGACAGCGACAGCACTCGATGCCGTCGTCCATCTTGTCAAAGGTGAGGACCCATGAGAATTGCAACCTGGAATGTGAACTCCCTCGGGGCGAGATTGGAGAGGGTCGAAGACTGGCTCTCGCGAGCCGAGCCCGATGTTCTTCTCCTCCAGGAGACGAAGCTTGCCGACAATGATGTCCCGGTGCTTCCCTTCGAGATAGCCGGATACGAGGTCGCACACCATGGCGAAGGACGTTGGAACGGCGTTGCGATTGTCAGTCGGATCGGTATCGACGACGTGGTCACCAATTTCGGCGACGGACCGATCCCCGAGCAGAAGACCGCAGACTCAGCGGAGGACTTCAACCCTTTCGACGATGCTCGCATGATCGCGGCACGCTGTGACGAGCACACTGTCGTTTCCCTCTATGCACCCAACGGCAGGGTGGTAGGATCCCCCTTCTTCACTGGCAAGTTGGCTTGGTTTGAGCGTCTCCACACGTGGCTCGCCGAGACCCGGGATCCCGATGAGTCCCTGATCCTCGGGGGCGATCTCAACGTCACGACAGACGATAACGACGTTTGGGATGCGGAGAAGGCGCACGGAGGCACCCATGTCTCCGACGAGGAGCGTGAGGCCCTCGCCCACCTCCGGGAATGGGGCATGGTCGATGCTTTTCGGCTCCACCGGAAGGAACCAGGGCGATTCTCGTGGTGGGACTATCGGGCAGGGATGTTCCAGAGGAACGAGGGAATGCGGATCGATCACATCTATGTGACTGAACGGATGGTGCCGAGGGTCGTTTGGGCCGAGATCGATCGGGAGGCACGCAAGGGGAAGCCAACGCCATCGGACCATGCTCCGCTGGTCGTCGACATAGATGAGACCGGCGTGCCGTTCGATGCTGGTTGGGAAGGTGCGATGGCCCGGATCACCGCTCGTGCCAAGAGAAAGAAATGACGAGGATCGCCATCGGCGCCGACCACGCCGGGTATCCGCTCAAGACGCATTTGTGCGAACTCTTGGAAGAGTGGGGTCATGACCTGACCGACCTGGGCACAGATAGCACCGAGCCGGTCGACTATCCCCCCATCATGGCCTCCGTCGGCCGAACGGTGCGGGACGGCCATGCCGACCTGGGGATCGTGCTCGGGGGGAGCGGTCAGGGCGAACAGATTGCCGCCAACAAGGTGCGCGGGGTGAGGGCCGCCCTCTGCAACGACCTTTACACCGCCCGGATGGCACGGTCGCACAACGACGCCAACGTCCTGGCGATGGGCGCCCGCGTGGTGGGGGTTGGGCTCGCCGAGGAGATCCTGGCGTTGTTTTTGAACACGCCATTCGACGGTGGCCGTCATCAGCGACGGGTCGACCTGATCGATGACATTGAGGCTGAGGGCTAGCGGGGGCTTCCGGTAGGCTGAGATGACCCACCTCGTTCTGCGCGGATTTTCGACGCGATGGAGGCTGTTGCGCTTTGTCTCGGGGTGTGACGGGTAGGTCGGGGCAGAGTTCGGGGTGAGGGTCAAGATTGGGCGCGCTTCCTCACATGTTGGGGGCTGGTCGGTGACGGTGGA
>WHTL01000067.1 GCA_009377735.1 Acidimicrobiia bacterium | reverse complement strand
GGAGGAGATGCCGTGTCCGATCCGCTCGGCGCCCAGGTGCCGAATGGCGTCCCAGATTGTCTCCGGTCCCGTGGTTTCCCCGGCGTGGGGAAGACTGTGGAGACCCATCGCCCGAGCGCGGCCGAAGACCTCATCGAACTGGGGGCGAGGCACCCCGATCTCGGGTCCGCCCAGCCCGAAGCCGATACTGCCTTCCGGCGCCCATCGTTCCACCCAATCGATGGTGCGAACCCCCGACTCCAGGCCGAGCTCTCCGGGGATGTCGAAGATCCATGCCAATTCGACGCCGTGTTCTCGCCTCGATCGTCGACGGGCTCGAATCAGGGCTTCTGACAGTGCGTCGGGCTCGATCCCAGCCAGGAGATGACTATCAGGGGTGACGGTCAACTCGGCGTAGCGGACCTGCTGGTGGGCCAGATCGGAGGCAACTCCCAAGATCAGAGCCTCGACATCGGCGTCGGTCGTCACCAGTGAGCTGACCGCTATGTAGACCTCGATGAAATGGGCGAAGTCGGTGAACTGGTAGAAGGCTCGGAGAGCATCCTCATCAGTCGGTACTCCCCCGTCGGGGTGGCGATGTGCCAACTCCAGCACCGTCGGCACCGAAGCCGACCCCACCAGATGGACATGAAGTTCGACTTTGGGTAGACCGGAGATGAAGGCTGTTATATCCATCAGACCAGCATGGCGCGTCTCGGACAGAATGGGGATCTCTACGGAAGTCTTGACTGACGGTAAGTTGTTGATGATCCCCTTCCCACCGAGGGCAGGAAAGAAGGGAGCGGATGAACTTAGAGAACGAGATCAAACCAGTCGTCAAGACTCGGACGGTGTCACTCGATATCGAGACGGCCTTCGAGCTGTTCACCCGCCGAATCGGCGAGTGGTGGCCCATCGACGCGTTCTCGATCGCCGGTGCCGACGTGACCGGAGTACGTTTCGAGGAGGAGGTCGGGGGTCGGGTGGTTGAGATCACATCTGGTGGAGAGCAGTCGTGGGCCGACGTGACCCTCTGGGACCCACCCCACCGTTTCTGCCTCGCTTGGCATCCTTCCGCCGACTCTGAAGTCTCCACCGACCTCGAGGTATCGTTCGCCGAAACGGAGACCGGAACCGAAGTACGTCTGGAGCATCGAGGCTGGGAACGCCTCGGAGAGAACGGCCCCGCCGTCCGGGAAAGCTATCAGACCGGCTGGAAGACAGTCCTCGCCCCCTTCGAGGACCTCGCCGGCTGACGCCCCGAAACCGTCGCTCTGGCTGACGAGTCCTTGTAAACATCCCGCCCTGATAGCGTCGCCTCATGGACTTCCGTATCGAACTCATTCCCGTTACCGATGTGGACCGAGCCATTACCTTTTACACCGAGAACGCTGGGTTCAATCTCGATCACGACCACCAGGTGAGCGACGACCTTCGCTTCGTCCAGTTGACCCCACCTGGCTCGGCATGTTCGATAGTGCTCGGAACCGGCATCACCGAAATGACACCGGGTACCCAGGAGATTCAGATGGTCGTATCCGATATCAATCAGGCTCATGACGAACTATCGAAGCGCCAGGCTGGCATAACCGAGATTGAGAACCTTCCGTGGGGTGATTTCGTCTACTACAGCGACCCCGATGGCAACCAGTGGTCGGTGCAGGCGATACCCCCCAAGGAGTAGCTTGTGGTGTGTCCCGGGAACGGAACGAGGGTACTTCTGCGTTAGTTGGTTGAGGGCGCGCACAACCAATCCAAGGACTCCTCATGGAGCGCAATCTGATTGTCCTCGCCCACGCTCTGCCGGGCATCATCGGTCTTGCCCTGGGTCTCGGCGTGTTAAAGCCACCCCGACCCGGGGACGGGCGGGCTTGGATGCGATGGCTCTACACCGCATGCGTCGCCGCACTACTCCTCTTCCTCGTGACCCTGGTCATCACAGACTGGACGACCCTCGATGCCACCGCCCAGATCGCATTCGGCGGTCTCGTCGTCCTCGGAGCCGTAATGGGTATCCGGCTTGCGGCAGCACATCGCGAGGCGATCACCCAAGCCACCGGTTGGGAGGGTAGGTACATCCAACATGTCTACTTCACCTACATCTCACTGTGGATCGGATTCCTCATCGTCCCCGCCATCAACTCGCCCCTACCCGCCCTCTTCGTGCCAATGGTCGTCGTCGGTGCCCTGATCGTGGGTGGGACCCTGGTAAGCCGTTTCAAGAAGCGGGTCATCGGAACCGCGGCGGGCACTGCGCCCTGATGTCACCCAACGGGTACCAGGTCGAGGTGCTCAAACCGAATGGGGCTACCGAGGCAGGCGAGCAACTGGCGGCGAGTCACGCCGAATACCCGGCCTTCCGGGCGGTCGTTCCCGACCAGGAGAAGCGAAGGCGATTCCTCCGCTCGTTCATGACCACCGCGGCCCGAGATGCCGCCAAGTTTTCGGAGCCGCTCATCGCCCGCGACGACGAGGGACTTCTAGGAGGCTGGTGTGGAATGCCGTTGTGCAGATCGGCGGCCAGGCGCGCCGCTCGCAAGGACGCACGACGACGGCGCACCCGGGGCGGTGCTCCTAGGAGGAGGACGCAGCGAGCGGTGATGACTGGTCGTCGAGATGTGGGGCATGTGTTTCACACCAGTCTCCTAGGCGTTGCCCTCTGGATGAAGCCAGGCTCCTTCCCGCAGTCGACGCTTCGTAAGGCGGCGATGACCCCAGGACTACTCAGGGTGGCGATGATCCTGGGGTCAAAGTTCCCCAGCTTCGCTCGGATGGGTGCCGCCCTGGAACGGACCCACCCGGGCGACCGGTCCTGGTATCTGCAGGCGATGGGTGTCCACCCCCGCGCCCAACGCCGCGGCGTCGGCAAGGCCCTCATCGAGCCGGTCCTCGTGATTGCCGACGAGGAGGGATTACCCGTCCACCTCCACACCTCCGACCCCGCCAACATCGCCTACTACCAACGGTATGACTTCAGGGTCACCGACCCGTCCATTTCCGTGTTCTCGAATGGGCCCACCTACACCGCTATGACAAGACGGCCGCTCTGACGCACCTCCCTAGGGTGGACCCGTGCCGCAACGGATCTCGATACGAGGCTGTTCCGGGTCGGGGAAGTCCACCCTGGGTGGCGAGCTCTCTCGACTCCTCAACCTGCCCTATCACGAGCTAGACGCCATCATGCACGGACCCGATTGGAAGCCGACGCCGGAAGAGGAGATGAAAGCGTTGGTCGCCGAGATTGCTGCCGGCGACCGATGGATCATCGACGGCAACTACCGCTTTGTTCAGCCGATCATCACGAAGAGAGTCGATCTGGTGGTCGCCCTCGATCTTCCCCGCTACCTGATCATGAGCCGTCTCGTGTGGCGAACTCTGAGTCGAATCGCCACCCGGGAGGAATTGTGGAACGGAAACACAGAACAATGGCGGAACCTGTTCAATACGGACCCAGAGGAGAACATCATCCTCTGGGGTTGGACCCAGCATCCGCAGCACCGGAAGCAGATCGATGCCCTGGTGCGGGAGTCCGCTCACGGTGGCCCGCCCGTGGTGAGGCTCACCTCCCGGGACCAGGTCCGCCACTTCGTACAAAGCCTGGAGACCGGCGTCCGACCGTGAGGGAATCCATGGACACTGCGATTAGTTTCGATGAACCCGGAGGTCTCAATGACAGCTACCCCGAAACCGGAGGCACATATGAGCAAGGTCATCGCAACACTCACCACCTCGGTGGACGGCTACTACACCGGACCCGACGACGGACCAGGAAACGGACTCGGCACGGGGGGCGAACGGCTCCACTATTGGGTGATGGGCGGGCCGTGGACCTATAAGACCGATCGCGATCCCAACGACAGCATGTCGGATGTAGACAAAGAGTTCTACGAGAGTCTCACCGAGGGCATGGGCGCCGGGATCTGCGGACGTGGCATGTACGATTCCGCCGGGGCTTGGGGTGGCACCAACCCGTTTGATGGGACCCTGTGGGTGGTGACGCACCGACCCGAGGACGCACCCGATCCGGACACCGGATTCAGATTCGTAAACGGGCTAGACAACGCCATGGAGGAGGCAACGGCGGCCGCCGATGGCAAGGGAATCGCCATCGGCGGTGGTGGAGATGTGATCCGGCAGGCTCTGACGGCCGGTTACGTCGACGTCCTCGGAATTTCGACCGCACCAGTTGTGCTCGGACGTGGCAAACAACTCTTCGACGGCTTCGACCAAGATCTCGATCTCGAGATCCAGGACGTCTTTAGCTCCCAATACGCCACCCACACCATTTACAAGGTCAAGAAATAAGCTGGAGCCCAATCATCAGCCACTGACATCGGGCTCGGCAGGCGCTCCGTACGCCCGTAGAAAGACGTCGACACCTGCGTCGGCAATGGCGGTGAGTTTCTCGTCGCTCCACTCTGTTTGGTACCCAGTGAACATCGCTATGTCTAGTGGGCTGCCCAGAATAAGAAAAGAAAAGTGGGTGGCAGCCACCTGCGGATCATCGACCCTCAGTTCTCCCCTTTCGGCTATCGCCTCGAATGCTTCTGCGAGGCGTTCCTGGGTGCGACGTGGGGCACCGTCGTAGTACTCCCGGGCGAGATCGGGGAACCGTCCCGCCTCCCGCACGATCACCTGACGGCGACGCAGTAGATCCGCTGAGATCACCGTCTTGATATAGACCCGTCCGAACTCGCGCAGTGCACTGCTCACATCATCGGTGGTGACCAGTTGGGAGATCACCTCGTGGAACGGCTCGATCACACTCGTGAGCGTGCGCATCGCCATTTCCCGGAAGAGACTCTCTTTGTCGCCGTAGTTCTTGTATACGGTCTGTTTTGAGACCGATGCCTCCGTGGCTATCACCTCCATGGTGGTGGCGGCATACCCACGCTCGACGAAGAGGTCGGTGGCGGCGGCGATGATGTCATTGCGTTTTCGAAGACTCCGGGCGGAGAGTCCTCCGTGGGTTGGTTCCAGAATTTCTTTCCTCTCAGCGATGAGTTCCAGAGTACTGGACGGTCTAGTACTGTAATCGCCTAGAGAGGAAAAAGGATGTCAAACATTACGAATACCGGAACAGATTCGGGCACGACGAAGGCCCTTCTGGTTGCCGGGTCCCGGGCCGGACCACTCTATGTGGGTATCGGCACCATCGAAGCCATCGTCCGTGAGGGTTTCGACATCAGCCGCCACTCCCTCAGCCTCCTGGCCAACGGGTCTGGTGGCTGGGTTCACTCGACCATGATGGTGTTAACGGGACTGTTGACCGTGCTTGGTGTCATCGGATTGTCTCGGATCCTGGCCGACGACAAACCCAAGTGGGGCATCCGGGGGCTGGCAATTTACGGTCTCGGTGTTGCGGCGTCGGGGTTAATGCGGGCCGACCCAGCAGATGGATTCCCGCTCGGGACACCGGATGGACCGGCCGAAACGGTCTCGTGGCACGGGCTGGGTCACCTCGTCGCCGGTGGTGTGGGCTTTCTGGGGTTGATAGTGGGATGTCTCATCTTCTCCCGTTGGTTCCGGAAAAGGGACAAGGGAGGTTGGGCACTGTTCTCTCTGGTCACCGGTGTCTATTACCTCGTCTCCTTTGCCGGAATCGCCTCTGGGGCCGGCAACACATTCATCAATCTCGCATTCACCGTGGCGGTGATCTTGGGCTGGGCCTGGTTCACTCTCCTTCTCAATCGCCCAGCAGGTCCAGGAGGTACCGAATGAAGTTCCGTGCGGAATTGGAAGCGAGCGGTAAGACAACCACAGGGTTCGAGGTCCCCGATGAGGTAGTGGAGAAGCTGGGCGGCGGAAAGCGACCCAAGGTGTCGGTGACCATCAACGACTTCACCTATCGCAGCTCCATCGCATCGATGGGTGGCCGCTACCTGCTGGGAGTGAGTGCCGAACGTCGGGAGAAGGCCGGGGTGGCTGCCGGGGATGTGCTCGATGTCGAGGTGGAGCTCGATACCGCCGTCCGGGAGGTCGAGGTCCCCGACGACTTCGCCACCGCGTTAGAGGAGGAGCCAGAGGCGAAGGCATTCTGGGAGACCCTCTCCTACAGCAACCAGAGCTGGCACGTGCTCCAGATAACCGGCGCCAAGAAGGAGGAGACCCGGACCAGCCGGATCGCCAAATCGGTACAGACCCTCAAGGACGGCCGCCCCCGCTGACTCGGTCTGGACGCCTGGTCGACGGGCACTTAACCACCCTGTACGCCGAGGAGATTGGGACTATTCGACGGGATCAAGAAGGCTTTCGATAAGGGTGGAGTGGACATCGAGATCGACTTCCCCTAGAGCTTCCGTTGGAAAGACGAGATACTCCCCGTGGCAGTTCGTCTCACCGGGGACGAGGAAGAGAAACACCTCATCACCGCACTCGAGTTCAGTCTGCCTTCAATGCCTGACCGAGGGTTCTGTCAGACCTCGGTAGGCTGGTCGACGGATGAGTATCTACTCCACCTTGCGATCTGTGATGCGGTTCCGTCGTTTCGAACGGGATCCGGTGGCACGTCGGTTACGGAAGGCTGCCAACGTGGCGGATCTCCGTCGTATCGCCAAACGACGTCTCCCTCGTGGGGTCTTTGACTATATAGATGGTGGAGCCGAGGACGAGTACGCCCTAAATCGAAACAGTGCTGTGTTCCGCGATGCAGTATTTCGACCCCGAGTGCTACGGAATGTCGGCAAGGTCGACGCCTCCACCACTATCTTGGGCAAGAGGGTCCCATTTCCGCTGGTGCTGGCTCCCACCGGGTTCACCCGTATCGCCGACTCCCCGGGTGAGCTGGCTGTGGCCCGGGCAGCGGCCCGCGCCGAGATCCCCTACACGCTCTCCACCCTCGGCACCCGTTCTATCGAAGAGGTGGCCGCGGTGAGCGATGGTCGCAAGTGGTTCCAGGTATATGTGTGGAAGGACCGGGGTCTCGTCGCCGAGATGCTGGACCGGGCGGCTGCCGCTGCGTACGAGGCCATCGTCATCACCGTGGACACCGCAGTACTCGGCCGTCGGGAGAGGGACGTGCGCCGGGGTTTCAGCCTTCCACCCAAGCTGGGGCCGGGAACGGTGATCGATGGGATGGTCCATCCCGGATGGACATGGGACTTCGTGAATGCCGATCCGATCTCCTTCGCCAACGTGACGGGCAAGACGGTAGGCGATGGAGCCGACGCCATCTCGCTCGCCGAGTATGTGGGTAAGCAGTTCGACCCCGGTCTCTCCTGGGATGACATCGCCTGGTTCCGGGAGCACTGGGATGGCCCCATCGTCCTCAAGGGGGTGCAAACGGTGGAGGATGCCCTGATCGCGGCCGAGCACGACATCGCCGCCGTGGCCCTCTCCAATCATGGTGGACGACAACTCGACGGCGCCCCCGCGCCCCTCCATCTCGTTGACCCGGTGGCTGAGGCCGTGGGTGACCGCGTCGAGGTCATCTGCGACGGTGGGGTCCGCAGGGGCAGCGACATCGTCAAGGCAGTGGCTCTGGGCGCTACCGCCTGCATGGCAGGACGGGCCTATCTCTACGGTCTAGGTGCCGCCGGTGAGCGGGGAGTCGACTTCGTCCTCGACCACCTCTCCCAAGGTGTCGAACAAACCATGACCCTGGTAGGAGCCACCACCATCGACGAGTTGGAACCAAACCTGGTCAATCTGGCCTGATTCTCCTCCCTCGAATGAGGGGGGAGTAGGCCGACGGCGCAGCCGTCGGGTCGAGGGGCACTTCCGCTACCCCATCGGGTCGCGACCGCCGGGGCCACATTGCCCCCTTATCTGCTTCCCAGCAACCTTTCCCCCTAAGGCGGGGGGACAAAGGCCCCTCGCAGGATGGCTAGGACCTTGTCGTCGACCCAGGTCGGGCCCTCGTCTCCCCCATCGACCCGCATCTCGAGGTTCTCCGTTCCGACCCAGGCCATGAAATCGGGATAACCCAGAGACTGAGCTCGTTCCTCGAGCTCGACTCGTAAGTCCGGAGTGACGCTCACCTTTTCCTCGTCCCTCGATGCGGTGAGATATAGATCATTGAGATCGAGGAGTCATCCCAGCTCCCGACACGGGTCCTCGTGGTCATCGACCCGGAGATCCACCACGATGTCGTCCCCACCGCCGTAGCCCGCACCATCACGGACCACGAGCAGTGCAGCTGACTGTCTTCCCCGTCGGTCGCCACCGGCCCGATCCCCCGCGTCCAGAGCGGCGAGAAGTCGACGCTCCAGATCGGGGTCGCCGACGGTGGCGTCCCAGGTGGTCTTCATCGTCTGCACCACCTCGGGACCGGTGAGGATGTTCCCCTGGATGGCGACGTTCGGTTCCGCCAGTCCGCCCGCCCAATCGAAACACTCGCTCCCGGTGTGGGTGGCAGAGCCGCCGTCGGCATCGACAACCCTGACCTGACGATGGTCGCGTCGTTCGTCGGTGGTGAGAAGCCGGTTTAGGGCTTCCTGCGCGGTAGCGCCGTCCTCAAGATGGGGAAACACCTCCCGCTTGTAGGCGACGTTGCCCTCGGCCTGGGTAGCTATTGCCCCTATCCCGGCGATGGCGGCGTGGACGATCGAACCCACCGCGAGGAACTTCGAAGCGACCGCGACACCCCAACTCTCCCCATCTGCAGACCGGGCCACGATCGAGAACGTCATAGCCAGAAGAGTAGGCCCGACCGACTGCTCCGTTTGGTTCCGTGCGGATCGGCCCGCTAGCCGCCCACCTGCAGGTAGCGGTCTAGGTAGGCGATGATCCCAGTGATAGCGACGTCCTGGGTCTCGTCGACCTCGTATCCGTCGGTCCCCCGCTCCGGGTAGATGTATCCATGGAGGTGGTGATCCCACGACACCCACTCCACCTCCTTGCCTGCCTCCTCCAAGAGCTCGTAGGTGGTGCGGAAGATGCCCTGAAGATGGTCGTTCTCCCGACCCATGACCAGGAGGGGTGTGTTGATACGGTTGATCCGCTCCATTGCTCGTGGAGTGTCGATGCGGGCCCGGACCTTTTCGGTCTCACCCATCTGCATCTCCTCGATATTGCGCAGCCCTGTGTCGGGGTCGACAAAGGCGGTGTTGTCGACGGTCAAGGACAGGAACTCGTGCGCTGCGGGCTCAGAAGCCACCCCTACCGCGGCACCGTGATACTCCGAGGTGAGCTTGAGGATCATCTCTCCGCCGTGGCTCATACCGACCAGCCCGATCCGATCGGGGTCGACGAACTCGAGGGTCTTCATGTGCTGGACTACTGCGATCTCGTCCTCATACTCCAGCGGAGAGCGGTTGAAGAGCTCCCGACCCTGGCGCACGTCTCGTATCAGTGGGCCGCCCTGGTCGTATCCCAGTTCGACCTCGGTCCGGTAGCGCAGCCAGGCACACCCATAGCCAGCTCGGAGCAAACGTTCCATGATGTAGCCACGACTGGCAACGGCGTCACGGACCCAGGCCATTCCCCCACCACCATTGCCCGAAGCGAGGAGCACCATCGGGTGAGGGCCGTCGCCCGGTGGCACCCGCACACCGATGGGCGCATATAGACCATCCCAGGTCTCCACATACATGAGATCGACGGGGATATCGGATCCCTCGACGTCCTCGGTTATCACCACCTGCTCCGGTGAAAGAGCCATCGATGCCTCCTCTGTCATGACGCTGGAAACACGAGGCTACCCCACAAAACCAGTTTTACCGCAAACGATTGGAAAGGACGAACTCCCGGTGGTGACGGGGAAGAGATATTAGGAACCGGGTGTGCCGAATCGTGACGGTCACAGACTCCGAGACGTTGGTGGTCATGCAGATGCCGTGGTGGCGGGTGGGAAGCAGGTGCTCCGGCGAGTGGTCTCCGGGCGTAACCGGCGGCTAGTGTCCGACATCGACCGAAGACCACACCGAACCCGAGTATGACTCAGATACGACAGACTGGGACCGACATGGTATACGTAACGTCGGACGGCCCCGACCACGCGAGTCGCGGAGGTGAGGCAGCTGTTGGGGGTCTGGGGAACCTGCCGGAGTCCCCCAGAAGTGACAGTCAGTTCGATCGGCTGAGAGAACGCACAGCTTCCTCGTCCACCTCTACGCCGAGGCCGGGACCAACTGGAACCGTTGCCACTCCCCCGTCCACGACGACGGTTTCGCCCACGAAAGGGGTCTCGATGAACTGCCGCCCGTTGAGATCGACCGGTGTGTCTATCCCGTATCTGGAGAAGAGGTGGAGTCCGGCAGCCAGACCGATATCGGTTTCACTCATGCCACTTCCCATGATGCGGAGACCGGCAGCCTCGGCGAGATCACAGAGCTGCCGCGATCTCCATAACCCTGCTGTGCGTTGCACCTTGGCGATCACGACATCGGCTGCCTCCAGGGCGACCATCTGCACCAGGTCACGCGGTGCCCGCAGGGTCTCGTCCAAGGCGACCGGAATGGGGCTGGAGGCAACGAGCCTTCGCAGCCCGATGATGTCGTTGGCGGCCACGGGCTGTTCGAAGACATCCACATCGAGGTCGACGATCCCTCGTGCTACTCGGAGTGCCTCATCGGCTGTGTAGCCCTGGTTGGCGTCGACCCAGAGGAAGGCGTCGTCACCAATCACCTCTCGCACGGACCTGACGAAGGCAATATCGCCCGTGACGCCATGGACACCGATCTTCACCTTGAAGGCCGAATAGCCCTCCTCGAGTCCCTCCTTCGCCTCGGATGCAGCGGCCGCTGGGTCCGTGCTGGAGACGATCCAGCCCAACTGGATCGTGTCACGCCGTCGTCCTCCCAGGAGATCGGTGACCGGGATCTCCAGCTTGTGGCCGAGGAGGTCGTGGATTGCCACATCGATACCAGCCTTGGCCACCGGATGACCGATGCCGAACCCACCCCGGATGGCACGGTCCATCCTCTGGTGGAGCCCATCGAGATCCCAGATTTCGGTGCCGACGACGGCTGGCGCCAGATGGGTATCCAATGTGACTTGGACCGATTCGATACTCTCCTCGTTCCAACGAGGGTTGCCCCGTGACTCTCCCCAACCGACGACGCCGTCGCTGTCGGTGACCTTGGTGAGGACCCGCGGTGAGGTCCCACCAGAGGGCGCAGAGCTGCCCCCTGCGAGAACCATCTGCCGTTTCGAAGGCAGGTCGACGACGAAGGACTCGACGGAGACAATGGTGGCATTGCCACCGGAGGTGGGCATGGTCATCGGTGGATCATTATCTCATCACCCACCTCGACCCGCATGAGATCTTCGGCAGCAACTACGGGGCCATCGAAGGTGGAGGAGGCAAGCTCCTCGGCAACACGGGGGTCCGCCCCGGGGAGGAAGTGGATGAGGACCAGCTGTCTCACGCCTGCCTTCTGAGCGATCTCGCCGGCCTTCTCCGGTGGGGTGTGGTGATCCTGCAACGACTCCCACACCGCCAGGCCACCCTCCGTCTTGGCGTAGGCATCGCGGGCTGTCGGCACCAGATTCGACTCGTGGAAGAGTACATCCGCACCGCGTGCCAAATCGGCAATGTCATCGGTCGGAGCGGTGTCGCCCGTGAAGACGATGGAGCGGCCGCCTACATCGAAGCGGTAGGCGAGGTCCTCGGTGGTGTGGACACCGTGGGCAGCCGTCACCGTCATCTCGTCGTTCTCGAAAATGTGGCCGGGACCGCAGTCGGTGGACCCGATATCGATGAGGCCCCCGGTGGGTCGTCCCAACCCGGCCCGGTAGGCGATGTCGGCACCCAGCATCTCCTCAAACCACAGGTGGGCAATTCTCTCCGTCCCCGACGGGCCGTAGATGTGAAGGGCCCGACGCCCCAGCGTCCATCCTCCGAGTGCGAACTGACCGAGGTCGAAGGTGTGGTCAGAATGGTGGTGAGTGATGAATACCTTGGTAGATCTGGCGACATCCAATCCGGCCACCATCATCTGTTTGAGGGCGCCGGGCCCGCAGTCGATCATCGAGATGTCCGTACCGATGTCGAGAGCGAATGCAGGCCCGGATCTTTCGAGCGTGGGGATGGGACAACCACTGCCTAGGACCGTCACCGTGGGGTTCATTTCCTTCTCCTTCATTCGTCTTGGTGCACTTCGTGTAATAGCTCGCCGAGGCCGCCCCGTTCCTTCCGTCTCTCCTTGGCGAAAAGGAACGCCGAACTCACAACCACCGCCAATGCCAATCCCAACATCACGGCGGAGATGGGTCGACGGAGGAAATCGAGGAGATCGCCGTTGGAGATGATGAGAGCCTGACCGAGCGAGCGTTCCAGGAACGGGCCAAGCACCATCGCCAGAACCAGGGGGGCAAGGGGGTAGTCGTTGAGTCGGAGCACCCACCCCAGAACCCCGAAGAAGACGAACACACCGAGATCGAACACGCTCTGACCGGCGGCAAACACCCCTACCAGGCTGAACAT
Source organism: Acidimicrobiia bacterium (assembly GCA_009377735.1). Classification (GTDB taxonomy): domain Bacteria; phylum Actinomycetota; class Acidimicrobiia; order Spongiisociales; family ZC4RG35; genus WHTL01. Next base: position 1,805 of record WHTL01000067.1, on the reverse strand, counting down.
CATGATGATCGGCCAGAGGATGCGATAGGGAACCCGCAACATCGATGCGAATACCCCTACGAGGGGAAGGTTGAGCGCCAGCAGTACAGCGTTGCCGATGTAGAGGCTGGCCACGAGTGCCCAGAAGAAGTCGGGGTTGTCGGCGATGAGGGCGGGTCCCGGTCTCATCCCATGCAAGATGAGCGCACCGAGCATGAGGGCCGTGACCACCGATGACGGGATCCCCAGCGCCAGCAACGGGACCAGGGCCGAGCCGGCCGCGGCGTTGTTCGCCGACTCCGGGCCGGCAACACCCTGAATTGCCCCCTTGCCGAACTTCTTTGGGTTTTTGGATATCCGCTTCTCCAGGCCGTAGCTCAGGAAGGTCGATACCAGGACCCCTGCTCCGGGGAGTGCCCCGAGAACGAAGCCGATTCCGGTACCGCGGAATATCGCCCCGATGGATTCCTTGACGTCGGCGACACTGGGCCACAGCTCGCGGAAACGGGTACGGATCGGTTCGGTCGACACCGAGGAACCAAAGCTGATGAGCACCTCGCTGAAGGCAAACAGACCCGTCACGACCGGGAGGAAGGCGACTCCGTCGATGAGGTTGAGATTGCCGAATGCAAACCGGGTGGTACCGGTGACGGGATCGGCGCCGATCGTTGCCAGCATGAGACCGACCAGCGCCATGAGCACTGCCTTCGATAAGGACCCGCCGGCAAGGTAGGCGACCATGGTGAGCCCAAGCAGCATGAGACCGAAGAACTCGTGGGGCCCGAACTCCAGTGCAACCTGCACCAGCAGGGGGGTTACCACCATGAGACCCACCACAGCACAGGTGCCGGCGATGAATGAACCAATTGCAGAGATCCCAAGTGCGGCTCCGGCTCTCCCCTGTTTTGCCATCTCGTGGCCATCGATGGCCGTCACAACCGACGTGGCCTCACCGGGGAGGTTGAGCAGGATGGATGTGGTTGAGCCACCGTACTGGGAGCCATAGAAGACACCGGCCAGCATGATGATTGCCGTCTCGGGTGGAAGCCCGAAGGTCAGCGGGAGGAGGATGGCGATTCCGGCCGTAGGTCCCAGACCCGGGATGACACCGATGATCGTCCCCAGAAGAACTCCCAGGAATACGAACAGGAGATTCTGGGCCGAAAGGGCTACCCCGAAGCCATCAACGAGACTCTCGATCATGGCGGAATCTCAGAGTCCAACGATGGAGTCGAGGATGTCACCGGGCAGGGGAAGACCGAGCAGAACCTCAAAGAGCACCCAGGTAGCGACCGTTCCCACCGCTCCCCAAAGAAGGGCGCGGAAGAACGCCATTCCTCCGATGGCGAAGTAGGTGGTGAGGAGGCCCAGCATCGCCGGCCCATAACCGATGGGGCGGAGGAGGATCAGAAATCCGAGAGTCGCCAGGACGGTGACGGTCACCTTCCTGATGAGGGCGCGATCCGCCATGACCGGAGCCGTCTCCCCCTCGGATCCATCGACCTCGGCAGCACCGTTTGAAGGTGGTGTCCGCAGCGCTCCGAACAGACCCCAAGCGGAGATCGCCGCCATGACCACACCCAGGTTCAGGGGCAGGAACCCCGGTCCGGGATCGAGGAGCGACCCGTACCGGTACTGCAGGGACGGGATCGTCCAAACAATTGCAAGAGCCAGGAATGCGATGTGGCCGAGCCGACGCTCAGGCTGGCTCACTCAAGGGTTCCATCGGCGCGAAGCTGGTCGATGAGCTCGCCGAACCGCTCGAAATCGGTCTCCCACAAGGAGGCAAAGTCCTCCGGCGGCACATAGGACAGGGGCGATCCCAG
>WHTL01000369.1 GCA_009377735.1 Acidimicrobiia bacterium | reverse complement strand
GCTTACCGCAATGAGGAGGGAAAGACACGGCACCGCACCTTGTTGCGACTGGGGGAGGCATCGACACTGCGGGACAGCGGCGAGTTGGACCGGATCATCGCTGGTCTCAAACGCCACACCGCAGCTGGTGGAGACGAGGCGGCCGACTCGGTGCCGATCGACGGGTTGGAGGCGGAGTCGGCTCCCGGCCTGGGCGCGGTCGAGGCGGTGGCGGCGTGGTGGGACCGCGTCGGATTGGGTGAGCACTTCGGGGACGGCGACCACGCTCAAGCGATCTTCGCGATGGTGGCTAACCGGTTGGTGTCGCCGGCGTCGAAACGGCGTGTGCCCGAGTGGGCTGTGGAAGACGTGGCGATGCCTGCCTGGTTCGATCATCCGCAGTTGCATACGTATTACCGGGCGGTCGACACCGTCGCCGACGAGAAGGAAGCCACCGAAGAGCACCTGTATGGGCGGTTGACTGACCTCACCAACTTGGATTTGTCGTTGGTGTGTTACGACCTCACCTCTACCTTCTTCGAAGGGTCCACTCAGCCGTCGGATCGGTTCCCATCCAAGGCGTTCGGGTATTCCAGAGATCATCGCTCTGATCGTCCCCAAGTGGTGATCGGTCTGTTGTGCACCACCGACGGGATCCCCATCGCCCACCACGTGTTCGCCGGTAACACCGCCGATGTCACCACGTTGCCCGGAGTGCTGGCTGACCTCCGGGAGCGGTTCTCGGTGGGCAGCATCTGTGTGGTCGCGGACCGGGGACTCGTCTCCGAGAACAACCTCGACGCACTCGACGCCGGCGGGTTCGACCATGTTCTCGCCACCCGGTTGCACCGTGACGCCGCCTGTGTCGAAGCGTTGGAAGCGTCCACCGCCCCTGACGTGACCTGGACACCGGTCCCCCAAGCGAACTCCGCCGCCGCTGATGTCACCTTGGCGGATGGGCGCCGGTGTGTGGTGGTGGCCAGCTTCGAACGTCACACCCGTGACACTTCTCGCACCACCGAGTTGGTTGCTCGCACTGAAGCGAAGCTGTTGGCTCTGGAGGATCGGGTCCGGCAAGGGCGGTTGAAGGACCCCGCCAAGATCGGCCGGGCCGCCCAACGGATCCTCGGCGACTCAGGCATCTCCCGCCTCTTCGACCTCGAGATCGAAGAAGGCAGATTCCTCTACCACTACAACGATGCCGCCTTCGACTACGAAGAACGGCTACTCGCTGGCCGTTACGTCCTCACCACCAGCCTCACCACCCAAGCCACCGCCGCCCAAGTAGTTCTCGCCTACCGCCAGCTCACCCATGTGGAGGACCGGTTCCGGGCCCTCAAAGACTTCCTCCACCTCCGACCCGTCTACCACTGGACCGAGAACCGAGTCCGCGGCCACATCGGGATCTGTGTCCTCGCCGCCGTCATCGAAGCTCTCATCGGCCGCGACCTCACCCAAGCCGCAGTCGCCGATCCCGACCTACCCGACCAGGCTCTCACCGCCGCCCGAGCGCTCCGAGAGCTCGACCGGATCCGCCGTGTCACCCTCACCACCGACAACCACACCATCGGACTCGTCACCCACCCCACCGCCCTCCAAGGCGCCGTCCTCACAGCAGTCGACGTCGACACCCGAAACTGGAACAAAGCCCACATCACCTGAACTCACCCCGAAAACGGGGTTGTAGTGACAAAACTGTTTCGCCGCGAGCCCCTGACCAGGCACTTTGCGATTCTCGTGTCAAAGTCGGGCCAGAAGGAAAACTGCTCCACTTGATCGGTTGTTCTCGGCCGAACCAGAATCAGAGTGTTCTGGAAACAAACTATGCCCTCAAGCTCTGAATGCCATTGAGCTGTAGCGCCGACCGCTTCCAGACTTCCGGCACCCTCGGTCACCAGAAGATCCCCATGGCGAAGTCGAAAGACCTCGCGTTCGCGTGGGTCGAAGTTCATCATCTTCACATCGCTGAGATCCAGAACGGCAGGCGTCACATTCGTCGCCCTCAGATAACGAGTCATGAACGGGCCCTCCGCGTGTTGGGGAGAACGTTGCCTGCCGACCCGGACTTCGAATGGGCCTCCCAGCCGCACCACATCCCAGTGTTGGGGGATTTCGCCTAGCCAGGGGATGTTGGTGGGTGTGGTGGTGGCGGTGGGGTCGAGGCCCTTGGTGACGGTGTGGGAGATGAGGGCGGAGCGTTTTTCGTCGAGGAGGTCGATGAGGTGACGGTCCTTCTCGATCAGGGTGTCGATCTTGGCCGTCTCGGTGTCGAGGAACTCGGCGATCCGCTCCTGGGCCTCCAGTGGGGGGAGGGGGATGCGGAGGGAGGCGTATCTCGCGGCGTTGAAATTCGCGATCGTTGACTCTACCTGTCCAGCGGCAACGCCCGCGGAGAAGGCCCTTGAGCTTGTCCACCAGCAAATGAATCGTGGCGCCAACTGATGCGTTCGGGGAATGCGAATCAGGTAGCCAGCAAATGTCGCGGGCAACACGGTCTGCGGAACGGAGGCAGAGCGACCAACCGTGCCGCTCCGAGAAACAAGAAGATCGCCCTCAGAGAGTCGATACGCTGTTGGAACTAGCTCTGGCGAGAGAAACCTCTCATCGCCTTTCCGGATTTCTCCGTCATCTTCGAAATCCGTCGTCCGTAAGAACCTGATTCCGTGATCCACATAGTTTGATGCTTCGGTATTCAGCCCATACTCAAACGGGCGACCGACCACCCACCGCAGCCGCACCTCCGGCCATTTGGTAGTCACCCGGTCACCTCTTGGATCAGAGCGATGATCTCGGCTTCTACCTTTTCGATGTCGGCGTCGATCTCCTCCAGAGGTCTGGGCGGCTTATACACGTAAAACTCCTTCGTGAAGGGCACCTCGTAGCCGATTTTGGTCTTGGAGTCGTCTACCCACGCTTCGGGAACGTGGGGGAGCACCTCGCGGTCCAGATAGGCGCCTATGTCCTCGGTGAGTGGCACGTGCTCGTGGTCGCGAAGATCGGAGTCGGGGATCGGTTCGCTGGCCTTATCCACGACGGGTGTGGCCTCGGGGTCGGGGATGCCGATGACGTCCATGAACATCGTCTGACGGGACTTGGTCGCCGAGATGCCCGCTTCCTTCAGCGTCGGCTTCACCTCATCCCACAGCTTGTCGAAGTCGTCGAAGCTGCGGCCACGAAGAGAGGCGATGATGTCTCGGATCTGTCTGGCCTCCTGTTGCTTCGCCGCCTTCTTTGCCTCCGCCAGCTTCCGATACCTGTTGTCGGTCTCGAGCCGTTCCAGGGTCTCGTCGTTCACCTCCCAACGACGACGGAGGGGACGCTCTACGGTGATGCGATGGAAACCGAAGTGGTCGTTGTCGAAGACCTTGGAGCGCTTGGTGTCGGTTTCGAACCCGGTATAGGCCCGGACGATCTCGGCGATGTTCTCCTCGGAGAGCTCGTTGCGCTTGTCGCCCAGACTCTGACGCATCTTCTGATACAGGTCGCGGGCGTCGATGAGCTGGTGGGCTTCCCCTGAAACCGTGGAGGCATGCACTATAAGGAGAGAGCATGTCAGAGACACGGAGAAAGTATGACCCGGAGTTCCGTGAGGGGGCTGTCCGGATCGTCCGGGAGACGGGCAAACCGATCGCTCATGTCGCCG